>CAVEMF010000059.1:0-8752 GCA_963616715.1 Ruminococcus bromii
GGTTAACGGTTACACGGTAAACGGATAACGGTAGTGGGAAAGCAGCCAAACGCGCGCTGATTTTTAAAATTGGCGGCGCTTCTTAATTTGTGCGCCGCACCACCACTCCTCACTCCACCTTTTCAGCGTCAATGCTCACTGCTCAAAACCGACCCATATGGTATCTCCCCTCTTCACTCGGCTCCCCGGTCCTGGGTCTTGTTTCGTCGCGGTGCCGCTGCCTTCGGGTTTGAAGCCTAAGCCGGCGCGGTTCAGCCACTCGCCGGTGTCGCGGAGGGACCAGCCGTAGAAACTAGGGAGGGTGAATTCGGTTTCCGTAATCGCAGGAAGCGGCGGCTTGGTGGACTCGATGGATTTCGTCACCGGTTTCGCGTGGTTTTCCGTGTCCTCGATGGTAGGGACGGCCAGGTAACGCATGATCTGCGTCATGGCTTCTTTGAATACCGGCGCTGCTACCATGCCGCCGTAGTAGGTGCCTCTCGGGGTATCTAGGACCACCAGGCAAATAGCCCTGGGATTTTCCGTGGGGCCGAAGCCGCAAAAGGAGGCGATGTATTCATTTTCCAGGTAACCACCGTGAACGGGGTCGATTTTCTGAGCCGTCCCGGTCTTACCGGCCATGTGGTAGCCCGGCACCTGGGCATTGCTGCCGCCGCCTTCGGAGACTTCCTTCTCCATCATGTCCTTCACTTCATTGGCCACCTTTTCGCTGATGGGCTGGCCGGTGACTTCGGATTTCGTGACGGCGTAGTCGCTGCCGTCGGGATTTTTGATGGCAGAAATAATATGAGGCTTCACCATCTGCCCGCCATTGGCCAGGGCACTGTAGGCCTGCACCATCTGCAGCGGCGTGACGGCGATACTCTGACCGATGGCCATGGTGGCCACGTCCAAGGGTCGCATGTCGTCGGGGTCAAAGAGAATGCCGGCGCCTTCACCGGGAAGCTCGATGCCTGTGGGTTTGCCGAAACCAAATTTCTGCGCGTACTCGGTCAGCGTCTTCCCGCCGGTCAAAAGACCCACGTGCGCAAAGCCGGTATTGATGGACCATTTGATGATATCCACCAAGCGGACATCGCCGTAGGACTCATCATTCCAGTTCTTGATGGCGTGGCCGGAAGCCCAGATTTCCCCGGGGTCATGCCACACGGTCTGGGTATCGTAGGTGCCGGCAGAGAGCGCCGTGGCAGCGATGATGGGCTTGAAGGTGGATCCCGGCTCGTAGATGTCCACCACCGCTCTATTTTTGAATTGCGCCGGCGTGGCCTTGTCGAAATGGTTCGGGTCATAGGAGGGCTGATTCGCCAGCGCCAGGATATCCCCGGTCTTTGGATCCATGACGATCAAGATGCCGCCGGTGGCGTGGGTATTTTTCATAGCCCGGTCCAGGGCGCGCTCAGAGTAGAATTGGATATTCTGGTCAATGGTGAGATAAACGGACCGCTCTTTCTTCGCTTTGAAAGGCGCCATGGCGGATTTTAAAATCGGATTTCCTCTGGCATCCGTCAAAATGCGCTGGCGAACCGATCCGCCGCGGATGAGATCGTCCAGAGACATTTCCAGCCCGTCCAGGCCCTTGTCATCAATGCCCACAAATCCAAGCACATTGGCGGCCATGGAGCCATTGGGATAGAAGCGGCGACTCTCTTCGACGAAAGCAAAGCCCTTCCATTTCTTCTCCTTCAAGAGCGCTTCCACCTTTGCCGAATCCTCGGGATCCATGGTACGCTCCAGCCATACGAAACGGGTATCTTGCAAAAGTGCTTTCTCGATGTCCGCTTCCTTCAAGTGAAGCAGCGGCGCCAAAGCCTGTGCCGCCTCCGCCGGTGACACGTCGAGCAACCCCGGATCAGCATAGAAAGACTTCACCATGATGGAGAATGCCATTTCCTTCCCGTTGCGGTCGTAAATCGTGCCGCGAGGCGAGTACAAGGTCTGCACTCCTTCCGTCTGGTCCAGCGCCATTTCCTCGTAGCGGTCGCCCTCGATGATTTGCACCCAGAAAAGACGCAGCACAAGAAGAAGCCCGATGGCGGCCACAATGGCGGCCACCCAAAAGCTGCGACGATGCATCCGAGCGCGTGGATTTTCTGTCTTCATGCCAGGTCCTTTCGTTTTTTTAATGGAGGGAAATAGGGATAGAGGGTTAGTGATCAGTGGTCAGGGGTCAGTGATCAGGGCGCGTTTGGCTGCTTCGACTCATAGCACTGAATATGCTATTGATTTAGTGATCAGGGGTCAGGGGTCAGGGGTCAGGGCGCGTTTGGCTGCTTCGACTCATGGCGCTGCATACGCTATCGATTTAGCGATCAGTGATCAGTGGTCAGGAGTCAGGATGCACTTGGCGCTTTCGGCAGTTGGGAAACCACTGTCAACGCCCGCCCATCATCCGTCCTTCGGACACCTTCTTCGCCGAAGAAGGCATATGCTCCAATGCTCGCAAACGAAAAATGCGCCCTGATCACTAATCACTAATCACTAATCACTAATCACTGATCACTAATCACTCCTTCCCATGCCGCTTCCGATACCGGATCGCCGCCTGGTGGATGGCCTCTTCTGTATTTTCCAGATTGCCATTCTGCACGCGGGATAGGATATTATTCATGCCGCCGGCCACGTCGGGAGCGAGGATCTTTGGGACTTCCTTGTCGTAATGGAGCTCCTTGGGCGTCACAGGCATGGAGAGCGCCAGATCTCCCATGTAGCGGCCGAAAGCTTCGTGACCTTCTGTCGCCGATAGCGGGCGGCCGCAGCCGATGATGTCTGCTTTGCAGAGATCTATAATCTGCCCAATGGCTTCTGCCATGGCGGCCGACGAGGGAAATTCTTTGTCCCGCGCCATTTGGCGCACCCATTTCTCTGTGTCCGCATCCGGCGAATTGGCGAAGAAATGGAAGCGCATGTGATTCTCCACCAGCCAAGTCACCCGGCGGGTGAAGTCGGGGCTTCTCCCCCAGCGCTGCAAAATCTCACGGCTCATTTCCGCGCCCTTTTTATCGTGACCGTAGTCCGTGAGCTTGCCTTTCCGAATCGCGCGGATGCCTGGCATGCCTTTGGCCACATCGTGAAGCAGCGCCGCCCAGCGATTGAGAAGAATCGGCGAAGAGGCTTCGAGCACCGCCAGCGTGTGATACCAGCCATCGAACTTATGAAATTCCTTTTGCTGCGGGAGACCCACCAGGTGGGACAGCTCGGGAAGGATGGGGATTTCTCTGTACTCCCCTTTTTCTTTGACGCGGCAGCTTTCCGCGGCGAGACCACTTCGCACCATGAGATCAAAGCCTCGAGCCGCGTGGTCCGTCACGATGAGTCGATCTATTTCCGACCGCACTCGCTCCAGAGACAGCCCCTTCACTCGCGGGAAGGCACTCTCCATGCCATCCACCAGGGAAGAGTCTGCCAGGAAATCCAATTGCCCCAAGAAACGGCAAGCTCGGAAGAGGCGGAGCGCATCTTCGGAAAAGCGCTCGGACGCATCTCCCACGGTGCGAAGCTTCTTTCCCTTCATGTCTGAAAGACCGCCAAAGAAATCATAGAGCTTCCCGCCTGCGTCTACCGCCATAGCATTGATGGTGAAGTCTCGCCGCGAAAGGTCCTCTTGCAAGGTATCAGCAAAATAAATTTCCGATGGCCGATGAGCATCGCTGCCATAGACCTCGCTCCGGAAGGTGGTGACTTCATAATTTTCTCCATTCACCACCAAGATCACCGTGCCAAACCTGCGCCCGCCGCCATCGATGGCCTGCCAGCCGCGGCTTGCTGCCACGCGAAGCGTATCCTCCGGCCGCGCCGACGTGGTGATGTCCCAATCATGCGGCGCCTTCCCCATGGAAAGATCCCTGACGCATCCGCCCACCACATAGGCAGAAAAGCCCGCCTCTTCCAAAGCAGCGAGCACCGCCCGCGCTCCCGCATCGATCCTCCCTGCCCTCTCATCGGCGGAGAGAACGGAAAATCCATCCTTCTTGAAATACGAAGCAATCCCGTCAAGTAATCCCATGACTCGTCTCCCATTACTTACAAAGTTTGCTCCTATTATATACTGCTTGGGAAGATTATGGAAATGGGATTTCAGAGAGGAACAGGGAATAAGTTAGGAGTTAGGAGTGAGGAGTGAGGAGTGAAGGTGCGGCGCACAAATTAAAAAGCGCCGCGAGTTTGTAAAGCCAACCCGCGTACTTACTTCTTCATAGCTAGGAGCTTGTAAGCCCCTCGTTCGAGACGCCAAGGAAAGAGCTCCCCAAAACATCGTCGCCAATTCTTTTAGGCGTCTCGTGGGGAGAGCTTACCAGCTCCAAGCTCCCAGCTCAAAGCTATGGGGAAGCAAGTACGCGAATTTATACTTCAATGCTCGCGCCGCTTTATGAATTGTGCGGCGCACCGCCACTCCTCACTCCTCACTCCTCCCTCCTAACTCCTCACTTGCGTTGACGGCACCCTATCCCCTATCCCTTATCCCCTATCCCTACACTCCCAATTTCCCTCGCCCTCTATTCATAGTAGCGCGCGGGGAACTTTTATATTATAATAGAGAACTGAAAGTGGGAAAAATATTTTTTATAATCAATTTCATACTCTCGCATCGCTGCGAAGCTGCCCCGTTTGTGATGCTTTTCGATTGGTTTCTTTCGGGGCGGCCAAAGGGTAGAACATGACCGACAGATATAAAAAGTTCATAGGTATAGTGATACTGGCAGTGGCTGCCATTATTTCTGTATTTATCATCAAAACCTACTACCCGGAATTTTATGACCAGACCATTCGATTGACACTGGCAGGAGATATAGACGGCCTTGGCGATTATATTTCCTCTTTTGGCTATGGAGCTTTTGCGGTGAGCATCGGCCTCCTCATTTTCTGTAATGTATTCGGCATCCCTACGATCCCCTTCCTTACAGTGAATGGCGCCCTTTTTGGTTTGATTCCGGGACTTCTGATTTCCTGGGCCGGCGAAGTGCTGGGCATCGAAATCAGCTTTCACATCGGACGAATCTTTTTCCGAAAAGAATCGAGACAATTCATCGAGCAGCGGCATATGCTAGAGAAGCTGGATCGCTACAGCAGCGTGAAGCACATGATGTACGCCAGGGCAATCCCCTATTCGCCGAATATCCTCTTCACCGCCGTGGCCGTGGTGTCAAAGCTCAGCAGCCGCGAACACTTCCGCGCCACCTTCATCGGGAAGATCCCCTCGGCCATCATCGAAGTGCTCCTGGGCCACGACCTCATCTACTTCTCCGAGCACAGCACCCGCTTCATCGTCCTCTTCGCCCTCCTCATGATCGGCTGGATTTCTCATCAGTGGTACAAAAAGAAATATAGATGCAAGGCGACGAAATAAGCTCTGTCCTCACAATAGCGAGGCCAGGGCTTTTTGATTTAGTGATCAGTGATTGGTGGTCAGTGATCAGGACGCATTTACCGCCGGTGCGCACATAGAAGCGTTGCCGTTATCAATTTAGTGGTCGGGACATGCTTGGCTGCATCGTCATAGCTAGAAGCCGATAAGCACGCCCTAGCTACTAAGCTAACCATCATCCGCCTTCGGCACCTTCTTCCCGAAGAAGGCATAGTGTGCCCTGATCACTGACCCCTGATCACTAATCACTGACTACCAAACCCCTAGCCACTCTATCCCCATTATTGTATAATATGCTTATCCAAAGAAGGATTATCCATTCCTTTGACTCATCCTTCTTTTGTTCATAGATTTCCATAAGGAGGTCTTATATGAAAGGATACATCCAAGTCTATACCGGCGACGGGAAGGGGAAAACCACCGCTGCCATCGGGCTTGCTATCCGCGCCGTCGGTGCGGGGAAGCGAGTCGCTTTTATCCAGTTTATGAAATCTTTGGCCTACTCGGAGCAGAAAATCCTCTCTGAGCTTCCGGGCATCGACCTCACCACTTTGGGTAAACCATATTTCATTGCGAAAGAGGGCATGCTCACCGAGGAAGAGATCAAAGCCTGGGGGCCGGCGCTCAAGGTCTATCCGCCCGGTCATCCGCCGGAGGACTACCGCGCCATGGTTTTGAAAGGCGTGGACGATGCCGTGAAGGCCGTGTCTACGGATTACGACCTGGTCATCTTAGACGAGTACAATATGGCTCGCTGGTATGACCTCGCTACCGCCGAGGACACAGCGCGCATCCTCGCCGCCAGGAAGGAAGGCGTGGAGCTCGTCTTCACCGGACGGAACGCGCCGGAGGAAATCCTCTCCGCCGCCGACCTCATCACAGAAATGAAAAAAATCCGGCACTACTACGACGCAGGCGTAGAGTGCCGGAAGGGAATTGAGAACTAGTGATTAGTGATCAGTAATTAGTGATCAGTAATTAGTGATCAGGACGCATATACCTGCTTTCCCATTCGAGGAATAGCTCTATCGTCCCAGATGAAAATACCGTCAGACGCGCCCCGATCACTGATCACTGACCACTAGGGAAGCGCTGATTAAATCGTTTTCAAAAATCATTCTTGAATTTTTATTCAGAGCGAGGAAAGGAAATCCGCGAATAGCGAGCTATTTAAGGATTTTCTTGACGAAGCTATGAATAAAAATTCTTATGATTTTTGAATCTTCGATTTAATCAGCGGTTCCCTAATTACTTATCCACTACAAGAAAGGACTTACTCATATGCTACAGATCCATGGAAAAAGTATTTCCGGAATGGTCACCATCGGGCCGCTCCGTGTATTTCGTCATCAAGATGTAGACATCGCTCGCGTGGAAGTGGAGCAGCCGGAGACGGAAGTGGCTCGCTTCGACTCGGCTCGCAACTCCGCTTGCGCGAAGATGAAGCAGTTCTACCAGGAAGCGGTCTCCCACGTGGGGCTTGACAACGCTTCCATTTTCAAAGTGTACCAGCAGATGCTGACAGACTCCGAATTTGTGGACTCCGTGAAATCCATCATCCGCAAACAGGGCGTCAATGCGGAGTACGCCGTCTCCCAGGCGCAGCAGAATTTCCTCCGCATCTACCAGGCAGACAATGGCTCCTACATCGATGACCAGCTCACCGACGTGATGGAAATCGCCCGCATCCTTCTGCGCACCCTGCAGCAGAAGCAGGCCCTCTTCTCCACTGACGAGCCTTGCATCCTCTATGCTGACGACCTGACTCCAAGCGAAACCATCCAGATGGACACCGCAAAAATCTTGGGCTTCGTCACCAAGGAAGGCACCCCCACCTCTCACACCGCCATCCTCGCGCGGGCGCTCGGCGTACCGGCCATCGTGGCCACCGGCAGCGACGTGCCCGATGAAGCCGACGGCAAGACCGCCGTCATCGATGGCTTCTCCGGCACCGCTTACGTAGAACCGACGCCGGGCATCCTCGCCGTCATGAAAGAGAAACAGGATCAGAGCATCCGCCTGAAAGAACTCCTGCAGCAGCTGAAGGGCCTTCCCAGCAAGACCATCGACGGCCACCAGGTGGAAGTGGCAGCGAACGTCTCCTCCGCCTCCGATCTCGCCGCTGTGCTGAAGAACGACGCCGAAGGCATCGGCCTCTTCCGCAGCGAATTCATTTACATGGGCCGCGACACCCTCCCCAGCGAAGAGGAGCAGTTCAATATTTACAAGCTCGCCATCGAGACCATGGCAGGCAAGCGAGTCATCATCCGTACCTTGGACATCGGCGCCGACAAGGAAGCCTCTGCCTTCCACCTGCCGAAGGAAGACAATCCGGCCCTGGGCATGCGGGCCATCCGTATTTCCTTGAAGCGTCCGGAAATCTTCAAGACCCAGCTCCGCGCCATCCTTCGCGCCAGCGCCTTCGGCAAAGCAGCTATCATGTTCCCCCTCATCACCTCCGTATGGGAAGTGTGGAAGGCCAAGGAAATCCTGACGGAAGTACAGCTGGAGCTGGACAAGAAGGGCATCGCCTATGACCATCACATGGAAATCGGCATCATGGTGGAAACCCCGGCTGCCGCTCTCATCAGCGACCGCCTGGCTAAGGAAGTGGACTTCTTCTCCATCGGTACCAATGACCTGTCCCAGTACACGCTGGTGGTCGACCGCACCAGCCGCGTGCTCTCAGACTTCTTCAATCCCCACCACCCCGCTGTCTTGAAACTCATCGAGATGACCATCGAGAATGCCCACAAAGCCGGCATCTGGGTCGGCATGTGCGGGGAACTGGGCAGCGACCTCTCCATCACCGAGACCTTCCTCAAGATGGGCGTAGACGAATTCTCCGTAGCCCCCTACTCCATCCTCCCGCTGCGCCAGCAGATCCGGTCAACGGATTTGTCGAAGTAAGAAATCGATGCGCAGCGCTAGTGGTTTAGTGATCAGTAGTCAGTGATCAGTGATCAGGGCGCATTTAGCTGCTTCGGCATGTGGCAAGATTTTCGCTATCGATTTAGTAATCAGTGATCAGTGGTCAGTGATCAGTGATCACTGATCAGGGCGCGTTTCCCTGCTCCGTCTCCTGTCATCCTGAGCGAAGTCGAAGGATCTATCATCGATAGCGGAAATCAGAAAAACATTCGATAGCAGTCAATGGCGCCCCGACCACCGAACACCGACTACCGACCACTAACATGCAAAAAGCGTGAAGCCTCTATTCGAGGTTTCACGCTTTTTTATTTAGATCGCCGTCTCGTCGCCGTAGTTGCTATCTACATCCTTGTACATGATGATGGAGCTGGCGCTTCCGGTGCTGGAGGAATCGCCGCTGCCACTTCCGCTGCTTCCGCTGCCGGTTCCGGAGCCGAAGTCAAAGGAATTCCATTTGTA
>CAVEMF010000060.1:0-8738 GCA_963616715.1 Ruminococcus bromii
CCTCATAGCCGGCGGGGCGACCATCGAGGGGTACGAGGCAGCGCCGGCGGGAAGCACTCGCCGCGTGGTTTTTATGGATTAGGGAGGATACATGCGAAAGAGAAAAAATAAGCGCATCCGCTCGCCAACCAATAGCGGGTATTCGTCCGGCGGCGCATCGCTGCAGAAGGACTCCATGAAGTCATGGCGGCCGCAGCGTCTATCGGCCAAGAGTGACATCGACGCCAATCTGGTGACGCTTCGAAACCGCGCCGCGGATCAGACCATCAACACGCCTGTAGGCTCGGCGGCTATCACCACCAGCGTGATGCATGCTGTGGGCGCGGGGCTGAAACTATTTCCCCGCCTACCGTACAAGCGCATGGGTATGAGCGCCGAAGAGGCACGGGCATGGGCTAGAAAGACGGCGGCGGAGTTTGAGCTATGGGCGGGCGGCACGGACTGCGACCTGTACCGGAGAAATAATTTCTATGACTTGCAAAATATCGCCTATGCGACGTACTTAACCGACGGCGATAGCTTCGCCCTCTTCCGGCGGAAGAAGGGAAGCCCGCTTTGCCCTTACACGCTTCGCATCCAGCTCTTGGAGGCGAACCGCGTCAGCAATCCCATAGGGGCAAACATGATTACCACCGTTTCTAACTACGGCGTGGAGATGGTGAATCCTGACAACGGGAACCGCATTATCAGCGGCGTGGAAATCGACCATGATGGCGCGATGTGCGCTTTCTGGATTTCCAATAAAGTGCCGGGCGACCATGTGGACGTGGGCGGCTACACCGAGTGGCAGCGCGTGGAAGCTTTTGGTAAGAAGACGGGGCTTCCTAATATTCTCCAGGTGTGCCACGACATCCGTGCGGAACAGTACCGCGGCGTGCCGTATTTGGCGCCGGTCTTAGAGAATCTGAAAGAGGTTTCCCGCTACTGCTCCGCTGAGCTCACATCGGCCATCATTCGGAGCTTCCTCTCGGTATTCTTCATCAATACCGGCGCGTCCAATGACCTGAACAACATTCTTCCCTCCGCCTATAGCAAGAAGGAAGAGGACGACGACTTGATAGATCCGAGCAACTACAAGCTGGGGCCGGGGACGCTGAATTCCCTTCCTAAAGGCGTGGACGTGAAGACCGTAGACTCCGCATCGACGCAGAGCGCCTATGACTCCTACATGACCCACTTGGAGAAGGGCATCGCTGCGGGGCTCAATATCCCCTATGAAGTGCTGTTTAAGAATTTCAATTCGTCCTACAGCGCATCGAGGGCGGCGCTCCTCCAGGCGCAGGATGAATTCAAGACGCGGCGGCAATGGTTCGCCAATGATTTCTGCCAGCCCATTTATGAAATGTGGCTGACGGAGGCCATCGCTTTGGGACGCATCGAAGCCCCCGGCTTCTTTGATGACCCCTTACTCAGAAAAGCGTGGTGCAGCGCGGAATGGTTCGGGCCTACCATGAGCATCTTAGACCCCATCAAGGATGCCAACGGCTCCGCCCTTCGCGTGACTTACGGTCTCTCTACGAGAGAAAGAGAAGCTGCTGAAATGACTGGGAGCGACTTCGAGGAAAATATCGAACAACTCGCTTATGAGCAGTCATTGGTAACGAAACTGGGCTTAGACCTGGGAGACCCGGCCGTACTGGCGGGGAAAATAGCAGAGAAAGGAGAAGAAGCCAATGGGACAGGATAAGAACTGCTGGGCCGTGAGGGACAAAGCGGAAAGCGCCGAAATTCTCTTTTATGGGGATATAGAAGGCGCGTCCGTATTCAGTGAGGGAAATAATACCGCTGATGACTTCGCGGCCGCCCTGGGGGCGCTTAACGGCAAAAATATCACGCTTCGCATCAATTCCCCGGGCGGGGATGTGTTCGAAGCGCAGGCCATCTATAACCTGCTGAAATCCTACAAAGGGAAAATCAGCGCCCACATCGATGGCATCTGTGCCAGCGCTGCCACTCTGGTGGCGTGCGCGGCCGAGAAAATTACCATGCCTGCCAATTCTTTATTCATGATCCATAATCCTGCGTGCTATCTCATGGACGGCTACGAGGCAGAAGGCCTCCGAAAAACCGCCGATATGCTCGATAGCGTGAAAGACTGCATCCTCAATGTGTACCTGGCAAAGACCAAGGGCAAAGTCAGCGAGGAAAAGATTCGCAAGATGATGGATGAGGAAACGTGGATGACCTCCGAGGAAGCACTCGCCAATGGATTCATTGACGAAATAGACGACTTCGGAGTATCCGCCAGCATGAAGAGCGGCATGGTGGTAGTGAATGGCATTTCTATGCCCACCATCAGAAACCGCCAGGAAGAACTGGTGAGCCTGATGGGAAAGAAGGTGAAGAAAGTGAACAACGAAAACGATGGAATTATGGAAAGAATCAAAGCCGTACTCAAAGAAATGGGCATCGGTGAACCGAAGAAGGAAGAACCATCTGCTCAGACCGACGAAGAGCGAATTGGCGCTCTTGATGCGCTCAAGGGACAGAGCGTCTATGCAGACGCTATCGTAGAGCGCGCAAAGGCAGACGGCAAGACCGCGGGTGACATCGCGGGCTATATCGAAGCGCTGGCAGCTATCAAAGCGCCGGAGCCGAAAGAAGAGCCAAAGGATGAGCCGAAAGAAAGCCAGGCCATCAAAGCCATGGGTGAGCTCATCAATGACCAGCTCACGTCCGGCGGAGAAGGCGTGGCACCTGCTAGAGCTTCCACTAAGGAAGCCGAAAAGGCGCAGACCAAAGCGTCCGAAGTGGACGCCATTGTAGATTTCGTAAATACCATGATTCGCAAATAAGGAGGAAACCATGGACTACATCAAGACTTACACCATGAAGGAAGACCATCTCCTGGCAGGCCCGGAAGTGACTTCCCTTCTGAAGAATGTAGAGATTACAGCCGGCACTGCTATGAAGCGCGGCACTCTGCTTTCTTTTGCTGACGGCAAAGCCGCTGCATGCGCCAAAGGCGGCGTGGCTGCCTATATCCTCGCTGAGGACGTAGACGAAGCAGCAACCGTAGCGACTGCCTACAGCCAGGGCTATTTCCATCGAGAAGCCCTCATCGCTGCCGATGGCGACACTGTAGACGCTCACGAAGAAGAGCTTCGCGGCGTCAATATCATTCTCACATCCGTAAAATAACCATAGGAGGAATTAGAAATGATTGATATTCATGACACTATCGCCCTTGCGGCTGCCGTGGAACGTTTCAAAAAACCTTCCACCGTACTTCTCGACACCTTCTTCCCGGTGATTCCAGAAGTCTCCACCTCTACTTGGGTGCAGGTAGACTCCCGCAAAGGAAACCGCCGCTTAGCGCCCATGATTGTGCGCGGCGCGAAAGGCGTGGACATGTCCCGCTCCGAATTCGACACCAAAATGTATAGAGCGCCGCTCCTTGCTCCGGCTTTCACCCTTGACCCGGACAAAATCAGCGAGCGCGGCTTTGGCGAAGGCGTGTACTCTACCGTCACTCCGGCGGAACGCGCCACCCGCCAGCAGGCCCTCGACCTGGCAGAGCTGCAGGCCATGATTCAGAACAAAAAGAATCAGATGGCCGCTGAAATCCTGACCACCGGCAAATGCGTCATCAAAGGCTATGCGGACGATGGCAAGACCGTGATTTCTGACACCATCGACTACGGCTGGGACCAGAAAATCACCCCGTCCACCACTTGGGACAAGGACGGCGCTGATGTATTCTATGACCTGCAGAACGCCTCCGAGCTGATTCAGGAAAATGCAGGCATGGTACCGACTGTGGCCATCGTGGGCAAGAATGTGGCAAACTACATCCTGAACAATGACAAAATGCTCAAGATGCTTTCCATCCCATCCACCGACAATCTCAAGATGGCATCCATTGAACCGCACTACCTCACTCCACAGGTGCAGTACGTGGGCAAGATCCAGGCGCTGAACCTGGAAATCTACCGCAATGTGGAAACCTACCTCGACGATGAAGGCAATGTAACCCCATTCGTGCCGGTAGACGATGTGATCATGGGCATCCCCGGCCGTGGCCGTCAGCTCCATGCAGCCGTGACCCTCCTCAACAAAGGCCACACCGGCTATGACACCTTCGCCGCTCAGTACGTGCCGTACTATGCAGGCAATGAATTCGACCAGGCGCTGAAGCTCACCATGTACTCCCGCGTCGTCCTCGCTCCGGAATTCGTGGACGACTGGGCAGTCATTCATACCAAAGGAGAATAATCTATGCGCGTAACCGTAAAGACCGGCTATGTAACCGTGGGAAAGGACTGCTATAAAGCAGGGGAAGCCTTCGACGTAGACGATGACAAAGGCGCTTTTTTGGTGATGACAGGCGTATGCGAAGGAAATATTTCCGAAGCGAAAGCCAAGAAGCCCACCAGAAAGAAGAAGGCCGAAGAGAAAGACCAGGCAGTGAGCGGACTTCCCGCCGCTGACCTGGCAGGAGCTATCGTGAAATGATGACTTTCAAAGAACAAATTGAGCTGGACAATCAGGCAGTATTTCTAAACCTTCAAGAATTTGCGGACACCCACGACTTGAATGGCATAGAGTGCTCTTGCGTCCTGGAAGGGGACACGCTGCAGCAGACCCTCTCCATCGGTGCCGGCATCAATAAGACCTACCCCACCATTTACGGCGCTGATCTGACGGCATACGTGCTTAGAAAAGACCTGGACGATGAATTGCCCGTCTATGGTCAGACATTCACCGTAGATGGAGAGCTCTACCTGGTGGATAGCGTCAAGGAAAATATGGGCATGGTCATTATTCGATTGGTGGCGAACGAGAGATGATAGATATTTCTTTTGACAAGAAACGGATGGAGCGCGCCGAGCGTCTGGGGCTTATCATGCCAAAGGAAACGGCGCGGGCTGCAGCCGCTGCCATCAATCGGACGCTGACTCACATCAAGAAGGAAGCCTCTGTATCCGCAAGGAAGCGCTACCTGGTCAAGGCCGCCGCCGTCAAAGCCAGTTTTGGGACGAAGAAGGCCACCGCGGGAAGCCTATCAGGCGAAACAGAGACCCAAGGCCGCCCGCTTGCCTTGACCGCTTTCAAGGTGACGCGCCCCGCCAAAGGGCCGATGAAAGCGAAGGTCTTGAAGGCCAGCGCGCCAAAGCCTGTACCGGGCATGTTTGCGCGGCGGTTTCCTTCGGGCTATACAGGCCCTATGGTGAGACTTTCCCGTGAGCGGTATCCTTTGAAATCTCCGGCGGGCCCTTCCATCCCTCAGATGGTAGAGAATGAAAACGTGCTACCGATGATCGCTAAAGAATCCGAGGATTTCTTGAATAAGAGACTCGACCACGAACTGGATTACCGTATTTCTAAACTGTTAGGAGGCTAGCCATGACCCTGATGGAAGTGATGGAGAACCTGGCCGAATGTGTCCGCGGAGCGGTCAAAGACTACTCCACTGTGCAGAAGGCGGGCACGCTCTCCCTTGAGGTGTACGCAGGCCCGCCGCCGCTTCGTAAAAAAGCGGGCGAGGTGCAGTCTTTCATTTATTGCGCCGTGCTGGACTTCGAGGACAAGGAAGACGGCGAAAGCACCGCGAAAGTGGAAATCGGCTTCTCCATCTATGACAAAGACGGGAAAGACGGCTGGCGCACAGTCTACAATCTGGTGGAGCATGTGCGGCAGGCCGTGCTAAAGAAGAGAACTTTAGGAAAGCGCAACGCGCTCCTGCTCCCCTTAAAGGGGGAAATCATCTTCGTGCAGCCATTCCCGCAATGGCAGGCAAGGCTTACCGCCACTTACACCATCGGACACATTGAAGAGGAAGGATTAGACATCTAATGGAAAACCTCAAACTGGTATATGTGGGGCCGTCTCTCTCGGAGGGGCGGCTTTCCCATTGCACCGTATTCACCAATGGCCTAACGCCGCACATTCAGAAAATCGTGGATGCCAATCCGTGGTTTTCTTATCTCTTTGTGCCGGTGGAAGACTACACAGAAACCATGAAGACCGTGCGCAAGAAAGGCACGGCCTTGTATATGTACGCGAAACGCGCAAGGGAGGTATAATCCATGGCTTACAAACATGGGATTTACGTCACTGAGACTCCCACCAGCATCGTGCCTGCCGTCAATACGACCGCAGGCCTGCCGGTGGTTTATGGCACTGCACCGCTGCACCTGGCCTCTGATCCGGCTAAGGTCAATAAACCGGTGCTCTGCTACTCTTACGCCGAAGCGGTAGCGGCTTTCGGCTATTCCAAAGATTGGAAGAATTACACACTTTGCGAAACCATCTACACCATGTTCGCGCTCTACAACCGCGCGCCGGTGGTATTCGTGAATGTACTCGACCCGTCCAAGCACAAGAAGGACGTAGAAGGCGCGAATATTTCCATCGACAAGATGGAAGGTGTCATCGCTGACTCCGTGCTGCTAAAAACGCTGGTCATGAAGAACGGCGACACCGAGCTGGTGAATGGCACCGACTACGAAGCGGCCTACAACGATGAAGGCAATGTAACCATCACCGTGCTTTCCAAAGGCTCCGCCGCTTCTGCGACCGTCCTTCAGGCGTCCTATACCGCCATCGACCCCTCCGCCGTCACCTCTGATGACATCATCGGTGGCGTGGACAGCGAGACCGGCGAACTCAAAGGCCTGGAGACGCTGAACTCCGTATTTCCTACCACGCGCCTGGTGCCGGGCATCGTCATGGCGCCGGGCTGGGGGCATATCCCCGCCGTGGAAGCCATCATGAAGGCGAAAGCAGGAAATATCAACGAACACTTCAAGGCCATTGTCCTTGTAGATGTCCCCACCGATGAGGTGAAGAAATACACCGATGTGGCAGCGTGGAAGAATGACCACAATTACACCGGCAATGATGAAGTGGTTTGCTGGCCGATGGTGCAGCAGGGCGGTACCGTGTACCACATGAGTACTCACATCTTGGGCATCATCGCCACACTGGATAGCAACGACATGAACGGCGTGCCGTACCAGTCCCCGTCGAACCGCTCCATGCAGATCGAGGGCACTTGCCTGGAAGATGGCACGGAAATTCTTCTTCCGCTGGAGAATGCGAACTACCTCAACGGCCAGGGCATCGTGACTGCTATCAACTTTATCGGCGGCTGGAAGTCTTGGGGTAACAATACCGGCGCGTATCCGTCCAATACCGACCCGAAAGACCGCTTCATTTGCGTGCGCCGTATGTTCAACTGGCACGCTTCCACCTTTATTCAGACCTACTGGAGCAAGGTGGACAACGCCATCAATAAGCGCCTGATTCAGACCATCGTGGATTCTGAAAACATCCGCTTGAATGGCCTCACGGCTCGCGGCGTCATTCTGGGCGGCCGTGTGGAATTCCTGGAAGATGAGAATCCCACTACCTCTCTCTTGGATGGCATCATCACCTTCCACACCTACTTGACCCCACCGCTGCCGGCTCGAGAAATTGAAAACACCATCGAATATGATCCGGATTATTTCCAGACCCTTTTTAGCTAAGAAAGGAGCATGAAGAATGGTACCGGAAAAACTGATTAACTTCAGAGTTTACCAGGACGGCGCCGACCTGATCGGCATCTCTGACGTGACCCTCCCGAAGCTGGAAGCGGTCACAGAAACCGTAAAGGGCGCGGGCATCGCCGGGGAGATTGACTCCCCGACCCTTGGCCACTATGGCTCTATGGAAGTAGAGCTGAACTGGCGAACCATTTTCAAATCCAATGTGGTACTGGCGAAGCCTACAGGCGTGAACCTTGACCTTCGCGGCGCGTGCCAAATGAACAATTCCGAAAGCGGGACGCTCGAGACCCAGCCGGTGAAGATTGTCATTCGCGGCATGCCAAAGTCTACCGACCTTGGAAAATTGGAAATGGGCGCAGCTACTGACACGAAGAATACCATCGAAGTGACCTATATCAAGATTGGTGTCAATGGCGAAACTGTGCTGGAGCTGGACAAGTACAACTACATTTGTAACATCGACGGCACCGACTATCTCTCTGACGTAAGAGATGCGCTCGGTTTGACCTAAAAGAAAGAGGAGCACTCGTAAACGGCGCTCCTCTTTTATCGCAGCCAGGCGGGTGTGACCGCCGAGCTGCGTTTTATTCTGTTTTCAGGAAGGCAGGCAATCCATGAAGATCACACTAAAAAAACCGCTGAAAGTAAAGGGCAAAGAGACAAACGCCGTGACCTTAGACTTCGACGGCATCACGGGCAATGATTTGATCGAAGCAGAAAGAACGCTTCGCGCTTTGGGGGACAATTCGCCCTCCGCGTATCTGTCCATGAAGTATCACGCCATCCTTGCAGCGAAGCTGGTGGGCGTACCGCTGGACGACATCCTCGAGATGAACGCCGTAGATTTCAGAAATGTGACGGTAGCTGTGGCAGGTTTTTTACTTGCCTGAAGCTGGAGAAAGGGGCGAAGCCCATCAAGGGCTTGGCGCTATCTCTGGCGCAAGTGTCCTATACGCCGATTTCCTTTTTCTTGGCGCTCCCACTGATAGAACTGGCAGAGTATGCAGAAATTGCGACAAGCAAAAAGCCGTGATAGATTCACGGCTTAGAACATACACGCGATGAGGACCGGCGTAAAAATGATGACGAATATGGCTTCATACCATTTGAGCGTCAACAAATACAAGGTAACGCCAACTAGAGAAGGGAAAAGCACGAAGTACAAGGCGTACTCCGGCATCCAAACGCTGGCAGCGCTACAAATAAGGATGAGCAGTACAAGCCACATAGAAATCACCTCTAACT
>CAVEMF010000061.1:0-8516 GCA_963616715.1 Ruminococcus bromii
TTAATAACATTACAGGAAGGGGGCCCGAAGGGCGGGGGGGTAGCCCGGAAGAAGTCGCCCGAAGAACGAATGATGTAAGAGCGCTTTTCAAACTTGCGGCGCTTTCTGATTTGTGCGCCGCACCTTCCCTTGAACCTCGAACCCTGAACCTTGCCCCCTGTTAATCATCGCAAGCCGATGGCAGAGTGAGCTAGGTTTAATATATAAGAAAATAGGTGAACAAAATGAAACAGTGCATGGATGAAGAAAATCTGCACCGAAGACTGAAAAAAATCGTAGGGCAGGTGCAGGCCATCGATCGGATGATCGAAGAAGACGTCCCTTGCGAAGACGTGATTACCCAGGTGAATGCAGCGAAGTCTGCCCTTCATAAAGTGGGCCAGATCATCCTGGAAGGCCACCTGCAGCACTGCGTCCGCGACGGCATCGAACACGGCGACGCAGAAGAGACCATAGCGAAATTTGCAAAGGCAGTGGAGAGGTTCTCTAATATCGTGTGAGGCTTTAGGGATAAGGAATTATTTTTGAAGTTAGGAGTGAGGAATTAGGAGTGAGGAGTGGTGGAGCGCCGCACAATTCATAAAGCGGCGCGGAGTTTTGAAATTGGTAAACGCGCTCTGCTGCTTTCCCACTACCGCAAACCGTCCACAGTATAACCGTTTACCGCGCATACTATCGATAGCGAGCCGAGGAGTGATAAGCTCTTACGCAGGAAGGTATAATGCACCATGGCTCGCTATCGCTAAAAAGCCGGTAAACGGTTACATGGTAAACGAATAACGGTAGTGGGGAAGCAGGGCAGTGCGCTGACTTTCCAAACTTGCGGCGCTTCTTAATTTGTGCGCCGCACTACCACTCCTCACTTCTCCCTCCTCACTCCTCACTTTACCTTCTAGCCTTTATCCATGAATCCCACTCATTGCCATCATCCCTTCACGCGGCTATAATTTAGATGGCAAAAAGTTTTATGTATATAGGAGATTTTTCTTGTATCCCATTAATATAAAAGCCGAAGGGCTGCCTTGCCTGGTGATTGGCGGGGGCCATGTGGCTTTGAGGAAAATCAAAAAGTTAATATCCGAAGGTGCCGATGTGACGGTGATTTCCCCGGAGGTCATAGAGCCTATAGCACTTCTAGCGGAGGAAGGGAAAATTCGCTGGAAGAAGTCCTATTTCCAAGACGGCGATTGCGAAGGCTATCAGCTCGTCATCACCGCCGCGGGGGCTAAGGAGGTGGCGAAGAAGGTGCAGAAGGCAGCTTTGAAGGACCATTTCCTTTATAATGCCGCCGATTTCCCGCCGCTTGGGAATTGCTCGCTGCCGGCTGCGTTTTCGGCCGGTGGTATCGAGATCGCCGTTTCCACCAATGGCCGCTCGCCGGCTATGGCGCGGTATGTGAAGGGGTGGCTCGCCCGGCAAATCCCTGATGCCTTTGGCCTGTGGCTGGATCGGGTGAGTGAGATTCGCGAGGAACTGAAGAAAGAAATCGGGGATAGCGATACGCGGGAGGCCTTTTGGCGCGCCGCTTTTGCCCCGGATATCATGGGGCTTGTGATAGAGGGAAAAGTAGACGAAGCAGAGGAGTGTGTACGTCATGCAATTGGTAGTATTAGGACTGAATCATAAAACAGTCTCTGTAGATATAAGAGAGCAATTCGCCATTTCTCCGGAAAGCGCGAAGAGCGGGCTCCATCACTTGGATGAGCAGAAGGGCATCCAAGAAGCGGTGGTGCTCTCCACCTGCAACCGCACGGAAATCTATGCGGTCCTGGAGGATGAAAGTGCGAAGGAGACGCTGAAAGCCTTCTTCCTGGCTCTTTCCGGAAATAGCGAAGCGAAGGAAGAGTATTTCTTCTACTATGAAGGGGAAGCTTGCATCCGCCATCTCTTCGAAGTGGTGTCGGGGCTGGACTCTTTGGTCATCGGCGAGAGCCAGATATTGAACCAGATCAAGACCGCTTACACCATGGCGCTGGCGGAAAAGGCGACCCGCACCATTTTGAATACCCTTTTCCATCGGGCCATCACCACCGGGAAACGGGTGCGCACAGAGACCCAGATTTCCTATAGCGCCGTGTCCGTCAGCTACGCCGCTGTGAAGCTGGCAGAGAAAATCCTGGGCGGCCTGGAAGATCGCACGGCTATGGTCTTTGGCGCCGGGGAAGCCGCGGAGCTTCTGGTGAAGAACCTCCAGGGCAAGGGCCTCAAAGAAGTGATCGTCACGAACCGCCATATGGACAAGGCAGAAGAATTGGCAAAGAAAATCGGCGGCCGGGCTGTGCCTTTTGCCGGTGCTTTGAATCACGCTGACAATGTAGACATCATCATCACCGCCACCGGCGCGTCCCAGTACATCGTGAAGGCTTGGGATGTGAGAAATCTGATGATGAAGAGAAATACAAAGCCCTTGGTGGCCATCGACATCGCTGTGCCTTGCGACATCGAGCCGGAGGTAGGCACCATCCGCCACGTGACGCTGTACAACATCGACGATTTGCAGGACATCGTAGAGAGCAATATCCGTTTCCGCGAAGGGGAAGCCGAGAGAGCGCAGTGGATCATCGAGGAGGAAATCAAATCCATCGAGGATCGTTTCACCTATCTCTCCACCCGTCCGGTCATGGTGTCCCTCTCCGATAAAGCCGAGGAAATCCGGGAAAGAGAGCTCCGTCATGGCTTGGCAAAAATCGAAGGCCTCACAGAGGAAGATAAAAGAGTGCTGCAGCACATGACGCGGATGATCGTCCGTAAGATCCTTCGCGAGCCGATGATGCACCTCAATGAACACGCAGGTACGAAATGGGAAGACGCCGACAAATCCGCGGTGACTCGTCTCTTCAAATTGGATGTCAGAAAGGGGCAGGAACTTGAAAAATAAATTGACCATCGCCACCAGAGAAAGCCTTTTGGCTCTGTGGCAAGCGAAATATGTAGCCCACGCATTGGAAGAAGCCCACCCGGGACTTACCGTAGAGCTCCTTCCGGTATCCACCAAAGGGGATGAAATCCTCGACCGCCCGCTGGTAGAAATCGGCGGCAAAGGACTTTTCATCAAAGAATTGGAAGTCATCCTCTTAGAAGGAAAGGCAGACATTGCTGTCCACTCCCTGAAGGATATGACGGCGGAATGTCCGAAAGGTCTCACCATCGCCGCTGTCACCAAGAGAGAAGACCCGAGAGACGCTTTTGTCTCCAATACCTATACATCTTTAGAAGAACTCCCTCAGGGCGCGCGGGTAGGCACCTCGAGCCTCCGCCGGCAGGCCCAGCTTCTTCACATGCGTCCGGATTTGGAAATTCGATCCCTTCGCGGCAATGTGCAGACCCGCCTTCGCCACTTGGACGATGGAGAATTTGATGCCATCATCTTGGCAGCTGCAGGCCTCAAGCGTCTCGAGCTGGGACATCGCATTTCCTCCTATATTTCCACCGAAGAAAGCATCCCTGCCGCTGGCCAGGGCGTCATGGCTGTGGAAGCAAGAAGCGATGATGAGGAAACCCTTTCTCTCATCTCCTTCCTCCACGAAGACATGGTGGCCTCCTGCATCGCGGCCGAACGTGCCTTCCTGGCGAAGGTAGGCGGCGACTGCAAAGTGCCGGCCGGCATCTTCGCTGTGCCGGAAGAAGATGGCATCACAGCCCACGCCTTCATCGCCTCCACCGATGGCAAAAAACTATACAAGAGTGCGAAGGCAGATAAAAAAGAATCCGCCGAAGCCCTGGGCCGCGCCCTGGCCGCCGAGCTCTTAGACGCCGGTGGACGGGAAGTGCTGGAAGAATTGCAGAAAATTTGATAGTTGTTTGGTAGTCGGTAATCGGTGGTCGGTAGTCGGGGTGTGTATCTCACAGTGTGATCCATTTTCGCGGGGACTAAGTTGAGCATTTTAAATACCAGCAGGTAGAATTATTATGTTACGCAAGCGTTAAGGAGTAGCCCCTTGGAGAAGTAATGCTATTAAGTTAAGCATTTTAAATACAAGCAGGTAGAATGATTCATGCTGCACTAGCCTTAATCAGTAGCCCCTTGGAGAAGGGGCGCGCGTTAGCGGAGGATAGAAATGCGCCATAGGCGCATGCTCAGCAGTAGCGGAAAGCATGTTGATGTTTGCGTAAGGCTTTGAATGATACCGCTACTGCTGATTATGCGCCTTCGGCGCATTTCTATCCGGCCCTATTGGGCGACCCTTCTCCAAGGGTCTACTCACGTAAGGCTTGCGTAACAAACTGCTCCAATCCTCGGCATAAAAACTTAGCTTAATAGCAGCCCTTCGGAAAGATCGGAGGGTAAGGCAGCAGCTAAAACGCCCCGACTACCGATTACTGACCACCGACTACTAAAACTCTATTTCATTCATACCAATGTTAGCCTACCGGCAAACATTCACATTTTACGAGGAGAACCATATGAAAAAAGGGAAAGTCTACTTGATCGGAGCCGGACCGGGAGATCCGGAGCTTTTGACATTAAAAGGCAAGCGCTGTCTGGAAGAAGCGGACGTGGTGGTAGGGGACTACCTGGCGGATCCGCGCCTTTTGAAGCACATGCAGCCGAATGCGGAATACATTTATGTCGGCAAGAAGGCTGGCAACCACACCATGAAGCAGCATGAAATCAGCGAGCTTTTGGCGAAGAAGGGCGAGGAAGGCCATATCGTAGCGCGCCTCAAGGGCGGCGATCCCTTCGTCTTTGGCCGTGGCGGTGAGGAAATCGAAGTGATCCGTGCTCATGGCGTGGATTTCGAGGAAGTACCGGGCATCACCTCCGCTATTTCCGCGCCGGCCTATGCAGGCATCCCAGTGACTCACAGAGGCTTGGCTGCTTCCTTCGCAGTCATCACCGGTCACGAAGATCCCACGAAGGACCAGTCCTCCATCCATTGGGACAAGCTGGCCGGCGGCGTGGATACCTTGATTTTCCTCATGGGCGTGGGACATACGGCTATGATTGCGACGCAGCTCATGAAATACGGCAGATCGCCCACCACTCCGGCGGCTTTCGTACGCTGGGGCACTCGTCCGTACCAGGAAACCTATACCACCACTTTGGACCATGCAGCAGAAGATGTAGAAAAGCTGGGCATCAAGCCGCCGGCGGTCTTCATCGTCGGCGATGTGGTGAACCTGCGCGACACCATGAATTGGTTTGACAATCGTCCGCTCTTCGGCAAGCGTGTAGTGGTGACTCGCTCCCGCTCCCAGGCATCCAAGCTGGTACACGTGCTGGATGCGAAAGGGGCGGAATGCTTCGAAATCCCCACCATTGCGATTTCCAAACCTTCCGATGATTTCGCCGGCATGGACAAAGGCATCGCAGCCATCGAGAGCTATGACTGGATCGTTTTCACCAGCCAGAATGGCGTGAATTGTTTCTTCGAGCGTCTCTTTGCCAAAGGAAAAGACGTGCGTGCCTTAGGCGGCTTGAAGATCGCCTGCATTGGCCCGGTCACTGCGAAAGAGCTCCACAAGTACGGTCTCCGCGCGGACTGCGTGCCGGCGGCATACAAGGCAGAAGACCTTCTGGATGAGATGAAGAAGGAAATCCAAAAGGGCGAGAAGATTTTCATTCCTCGTGCCAAGGAAGCAAGAGACCTCTTGCCGAAGGGCTTAGAAGAAGCCGGCGCTTTGGTAGACGTGGTGGAAGCTTACACCACTGAACCCGACATGGCTTGCCAGGAAAGCCTCGTAAATCTTTTGGAAGACCATAAAGTAGACATCATCACCTTCACCAGCTCCTCTACTGTGAGAAACTTGATGAAGCTCATCGAAGGCAAAGAGGATCTCCTTGCCGGCGTGACCTTGGCCTGCATCGGACCGATCACCGCCGATACCTGCAAGGAATATGGCCTCACGCCATCCATCGTTTCTGATGTATATACCATCGACGGCCTGGTAGAAGCCATCGAAAAAGGAATCTGATTTCATAAAGGAGCAAGCAAAATGAAAGTGAATACCCTTCGTCCGCGGCGTCTCAGAAGAACCGCCGCCATTCGCAGCATGGTGAGAGAAAATTCTCTCGAGCTCAATGATTTCGTCTATCCGCTTTTCGTGGTACCCGGCGAAAACATCAAGGAAGAAATCCCCAGCATGCCCGGGCAGTACCATCTCTCCGTAGATAATGCCGTGAAAATGGCAGAAGAAGTATACGAGCTGGGCATCCCGGCGGTAGAAATCTTCGGACTGCCGGAATACAAAGACGACATCGGCTCCTCCGCTTGGGACATGACCAGCCCGGTGCAGCGCGCTATCCGCGCTATCCGTGAAGCGGTGCCGGACATGGTCATCGTCGGCGATGTCTGCCTGTGCCAGTACACCAAGAGCGGCCACTGCGGACAGCTGAAGGGCCGCGAAGTGGATAACGACCCGACCCTGGAACTCCTGGCGAAAGTAGCTCTTTCCCAGGCAGAGTGCGGCGCTGACATCATCGCGCCATCTGACATGATGGACGGCCGTATCGCCAAGATTCGTGAAACCTTGGATACCAATGACCTGCCCCATGTTTCCATCATGTCCTATGCTGTGAAATACGCGTCCGGCTACTACGGTCCCTTCCGCGATGCCGCAGACTCTTCTCCGCAATTTGGCGACAGAAGAGGATACCAGATGGACCCGGCCAACAGCCGCGAAGCCATGAAAGAAGTGGACTTGGACATGGAAGAAGGGGCCGACATCATCATGGTGAAGCCGGCTCTGGCTTACCTCGACATCGTCCGCCAGGTGAGAGACCGCATCGATCGCCCAGTGGCTGTGTACAATGTATCCGGCGAATACGCCATGGTGAAGGCCGCTGCAGCGAAGGGCTGGATCGACGAGAAACGCATCGTCATGGAATCCCTCCTCTCCATGAAGCGCGCCGGCACAGATATCATTATTTCCTACCACGCCCCTGACGTGGCGAAATGGCTGAAAGAGGAGGCAGGCAAATGATCGACCTCACCAAATCCAAAGCCGCTTTCGAAGAAGCCCGCCGCTTCATGCCCGGCGGGGTGAATAGCCCTGTCCGCTCCTACCCGCACATGGGCTGCCCGCCGCCATTCATCGCATCGGCGAAAGGTTCTCACATCACCGACATCGATGGAAATACCTACATCGACTATGTAGGCTCCTGGGGTCCCATGGTCCTTGGCCACGCGCACCCGGCGGTGATTTCTGCCATCCAGAAGGCTGCTGAAAGAAGCACCTCCTACGGCGCACCGACGCCCATGGAAACAGAAATTGCCGGGCTCATTCACGAAGTCTATCCGTCCATCGAAAAGCTTCGCATGGTAAACTCCGGCACCGAAGCCACCATGAGCGCCCTCCGCGCCGCTCGTGGCTACACCGGTAGAGATAAGATCCTGAAATTCGAAGGCTGCTATCACGGCCACGGCGATAGCCTTCTCGTCAAAGCAGGCTCCGGCGCCGCTACCTTTGGCAGCCCCGATAGCGCCGGCGTCACCAAAGGCACCGCCCAGGACACTTTGGTAGCTCCTTACAATGACATCGAAGCCTTCCGGAAAATCATGGATGACCAGGGCGACGACATCGCCGCCGTCATCGTAGAACCGGTAGCTGGAAATATGTGCTGCGTACCGCCGGTGGAAGGCTTCTTAGAAGCCCTCCGCACCGAAACAGAGAAGCATGGCACTGTCCTCATTTTCGACGAAGTCATGTGCGGCTTCCGTTCTTCATTCCATGGCGCCCAGGCCAGATACCACATCCGCCCGGATATGACCTGCCTCGGCAAGATCATCGGCGGCGGCCTTCCGGCGGCAGCTTATGGTGGCAAGAAGGAAATCATGAACTGCATCGCTCCCGATGGCTCCGTCTACCAGGCCGGTACCCTCTCCGGCAATCCCCTGGCAGTTACCGCCGGCATCGAGACCTTGAAGCAGATGATGGCAGTCCCCGACTTCGACAAGATCCTCGAAAAGAAAACCACCGCAGTTCTCGAAGGCTGGAAAGCCGCAGCAGACAAAGCCGGCATCCCCCTCGTGTGCCACCAGTCCGGCTCCATGTTTGGCATCTTCTTCTCGGAAAAAGACGTGCTGAACTACCAGGACGCCTGCGCCTGCAACGCCGCCCAGTTCAAAGCCTGGTTCCTCTCCATGCTCGACCAGCACATCTACCTCGCTCCGTCTCCCTACGAAACTCTCTTCATGTCCTACGCCCATAGCGATGAGGATATCGAAAAGACCATCCAGGCCGCGGAAAAGGCTATGGAAGCAGCAGCGGCTGCAAAGTAGTAGTCCCATAAGCCCTCTTCTCTGAAGAGGGTGCCCGCAGGGCGGGTGATGGACCTCCTTCCTCTGGAAGGAGGGGAACCGCTTTAGCGGTGGAGGTTGGCTGCGCGCGTAAATCACTCGCCGAATGAATACCGAAAATTTGATTTGACATATAACAAAAAGGACTTTCCCTAAATTGGGGAAGTCCTTTTTGTCGTGGATGGTTTTTCTTTCAAAGCAACACCAAATGTGAGCCGGTGTGAAAAAGAAATGGTTCTGAAATATTTGCCCCTTGCTGGTTCTCTAGGGAATCAC
>CAVEMF010000062.1:0-8455 GCA_963616715.1 Ruminococcus bromii
AGTGATCAGGGCGCACTTGACTGCTCAGTCAGGTGCGCCCTGACCCCTGACCCCTGACCCCTGATCACTAATTACTAGGTAAGCATGCTAACTGTCTGATAGTGTTATATTCCCAACAAGGAGCCCCCCATGATACGACTCATGATCGTAGATGACCAGAAAATATTGCTTGACGGTCTGGCGCATCTGTTTGAAAATTCCACGAATATCGAAGTGGTGAAGAAGCTGGCTTTCTCGGAAATGGTAGAGGTAGCGTCTCAGGTGGTGCAGCCGGATATCATTTTGATGGATATTTGCATGGAAGGTCGCACCAGCGGCATCGAGACCACCCGCCGCATCAAAGAAAAGCTGCCGCGGCAAAAGATCGTCATCATGACCGGTTTCCCGGATGTGCACTTTGTGGAAATGGCAAAGGAAGCGGGCGCGGACAGTTTCATTTATAAAGAAAGCTCCGGGAAGGAATTCGAAGACATCCTCCTGCGCACCATGGCGGGAGAAAAGGTATTTCCCGAAGTGAAGGAAAAGACCACCTTCGGCTTCTACCACGCCCAGCTTACGGAAAGAGAGCTCGACATCCTTCGCTTGGTATGTCGCAACATGACCTACCAAGAAATCGCCGACATCCTCCACATCACCAAACGCACCGTCAGCTTCCACATCAGCAACATGCTGGCGAAAACCGGCCACAAAAGCATCGTAGGCCTGGCCGTCGAAGCGGCGGATAAGGGGTATGCATATAATAAATAGCAAGCAAAAACCGGTATGACTCCGATGAGGGGGGATACCGGTTTTTTTAGTAATTAGTGGTCAGTGATTAGTGATTAGGACGCATTTGACGTCAGTGCATACATGCAGGTGATATCGATATGTGAGGGTGGCGGAAAGCAAGTCCTGATCACTGATCACTAATCACTGACCACTAAACCACTCATGTTTTTTAAAAATACATCATCACGCTTGTCCCGATTACATATTCATGGAAATCGGCGGTCAAGGGGCCATCGGATTTATTTTTGAGTGAGAAGCCTTCGAGGGCCCAGACGAGGCCTTTGGTGATGGTGTAGTCTGTGCGGAGGCCCCAGCCTTGGAAGCCCATGCGCTGGAAGAAGGTGGTGTCGCCGTCCATGGTGTGGGCGATGATGGAGGACTGGGGCTGGTGGTAGTAGCGCACCCAGGCGCGGAAAGAGCCGGGGATTTCCGGCCGCACGTCGCCGTAGGTGAGGGAGAGCACGTAGCCGCCTTCATGAGCGCGATAGTGATCGGCCTCCTGTTTCCCATAGGAGTAAAGACCATTCACACCGATGGTCCAATCTTTATTTGGCGAGTAGGCTAGTTTCCATTCGCCGATGCGTTGGTGGTCGTAGGTATTTCCCGAGCGGCCGATAGGAAATCCGAATGCTGCGAGAGTCTCATCCGATGGAGCTCTCTTTTTCCCATAGGAGTAGAGACCATTCACACCAATGGTCCAATCTTTATTGGGAGAATATGCCAGCTTCCATTCGCCGATGCGCTGGTGGTCGTAGGTATTTCCTGAGCGGCCGATAGGAAATCCAAACGATGCGAGAGTCTCATTCGATGGGGCTCTCTTTTTTGTTGCCTTCGCGTCCAAGTACGCAATCTGGGAGAGCCATTTCCCTTTGTCTTTCCGATGCTCGATGACGAAAATATCTTTCCTAGGCCCGCCGGACTCCACGGTGCGCCCTTTGAAAATGGTGAATCGCCCCAGCTTTGCGTCCGATTCGTTGTAGCGAAGCCGCACACCGTCCACTCTTTGGTCGATGGTATTTCCATCAACGAGATAATAATTGAATCGCCCCACGTCGGCGGCAAAGGAACGATTTTCATACGCCAGGTACCCGCGCGAAAGAAATAGGTCGTGGTCATTGGCATGGTTCTTGCTGTCCCGCCGGTCTTCGAGCATCCCGTGGATGGTGAGGTGGGGATTCACATAGAAAGACGGATACAGCCGGAGCCGCCGCTGGGCCATGGTGATTTTCTTATCTACCCGCCCTTGATCCTTCTTTCCCGCAGTGATCAGCGCGCCCATAGAAGCCATATCGGTCTTCTGCACGCCGGCCCGGAAACGCCCCTCCCCGAAAAGATAGCGATACTCCCCATGCAGCACAAATCGGGGAAAGGAGGGCTCTTTTCCTTCTGCGGCCTTTTCTTCGGAAACAGCCACCTTATTCACATCGCCAGTCAAAGGCTCTTTGCCATGGACGAGAAATGGGCAGGAGAGCAAAAAGAGAAAGAGCAAGGGGCGTACCGATTTCATGGGATACCTCCGAAGGGGAATAAGGGAATAATGCGTTCTGAAATTTATCATAACA
This sequence comes from Ruminococcus bromii, assembly GCA_963616715.1. Lineage (GTDB taxonomy): Bacteria > Bacillota > Negativicutes > Veillonellales > Dialisteraceae > Dialister. Next base: position 2,331 of record CAVEMF010000062.1, read on the forward strand.
TAGAGGGCGTGTTTAACGCTATCGGTTTAGTGATCAGTGGTCAGTGATTAGTGATCAGGGCGCATTTGATGATAGTGTCAATATATCTGCTAACCTCTCTTTGTTATCTCATCATCAAGCCTAAAGGTCAGTTTCTTCGGAGAAGAAGGCATACTAAACAACTCAACCGCCAAACGCGTCCTGATCACTGACCCCTGATCACTGATCACTAAACCTCTACCGTTATTTCCTGAAACACTGTACTTTCCTACAGTCTATTGCCCGTCTTTATTTTATACAATACATATATAGAAGCGGTACAGATTTCATAAAGAATATGTTGCAAGAAAAAAGGAGGCGATGTTATGATACGGGCACCGGAATTGGGGAATAGTCCCTTTCATATTTTCTGTAAGAACTGCGGGCATCCGGCGGAGTTTTCCATCGAGAAGCAATCGTACGCCTGTCCGGCCTGCGGGGAGACCACGGGCATCGAGGAAGTGAAGGAGCACATTCTCCAATGGAAGAAGATGCAGGACGATAAGGTCCAAAAGGGGCCCATGCCGGAGACGCAGATGGTGTGTCCTGCCTGCGGGGCGATGATCCTATTTCCCGAAGGGGATATAACGAAGGTGTGCAGCTTCTGCGGGTCGAAGCTGGTGCGGAGGGAATTCGAATACTCCGAAGATTTCCCGGAAATGATCATTCCTTTCCGCATCACCGAGAAGCAGGCGCGGGAGGCTTTGCACCAGTGGGCCAAGGAAAATGCAGGCACCAAAGAAGCGGCGGTATTGCGAGAGTCCATGGAGAAGCTGGAGGCTTACTACCTGCCTTACCGGATGGTCCGCGGTCCGGTGGAGGGATTTGCCCAGCGAGATACCACCAGTCGCCGGTATGAGTGCCAAGCCTTCGTGGAGGGCGCTTTTGTGAATGTGAGCCGCCAGCTGGACAATGATGTGCTGGACGCCGCCGAGCCCTTTGACCCCGACGCGCTTCGCCCCTTCGAGCATGGCTACATCGCCGGGCACAAGGTGAAGCTGTGTGATGTGAGCGGCAAGGAAGCGTCGCGGCGTATGTTCGCCGAAGCGGCCGAGGACATCCGCCCGGTGGTGGAGAAGGTGCTGGAAAATCATGATGTCGCCGTCCACGTAGTGGACACGGGGCTTTCCGAGGTATCGGTGCTGCTCCCCATGTATTTCATCAAGACCGAGCAAATTTCTGCCGCCGTCAATGGAGAAACCGGGAAAGTGGCCGTCTCTGTGAATATCCAAAATAAAAATCGGACCTGGATGTGGAAGCCCGGCCTTTTCACCGCTGCTTGCGCTGCTTTGGCGGCTTGGACCTTTGGCTTTGATGACCCCGATGCGATTTGGGCTATCTGTCTATGTACCTTTGTGTCGGGGATGATTTCTTTCTGCGTGTTTAATAATTTCCGCCATGACTTGGAGACCAAGCAAATCCTGACGGGAAAGGAAATCGAAGGGATCCCGCCCAAAAACCATTTGCTCCCTATTTTCCACGACTGGGTGAATGGGAAGCGGGTGCCGGTGCGCTACCGGTTTCATTACTGGCTCCGCAGCGTCTTGATGTATAGCGAGTCGGCGCTCATTCTCCTCTTGCCGGCCATCCTGGCCATCTTGATCCATTTGATGTCTCCGGAAGAAGGGAAATCCATCAGGGATTTGGGCTTTGGAAATGGCGCTGCTTGGTATGTGCTGGGGGCATTTGGCGTGTTCCTGTACTGGGCGCTCATTTGGAATAAAGCCATGTACGACCATCCCATCGTCTATCGCATCATGCCTGATGGAAAAGAAAGTCTGGCGACTAGAAATATTCGGCTCTATGTGCTGCCTCAAGTGAAACAATTTACCAAAGATGTGCTTTGCACCGGCTGGGGCGGATGGTTCATTGTGGGCTTCACGATCTTTCTCTTGATTGGTAGCGTCGCGGCAATTTTAGACGGATAGGAGGGGGCACTGATGTGGAAGAAATGGACAGCTGCTGCTTTGCTCGTGAGCTTTGCGGCCATGGCAGGCGTGAGCGGCTGCGAGGAAATCATAGAAATCACCGGTCCCTGCGCGCCTTACCAGCTCTATGTTTCTGAAATCGAGGGCGATCCCGGCCGCTACGAGCTTGCCTTCGCCCACGCCGGTGAGCGGATCTTTGTAGAGCTTTTCCCCATGGACAAAAGACAAGGAGATGGCTATACTGAGTACGAAGCCACGGTGGACGTAGTCCTAGACGGTGAAGACACACCGCGGGAAAGAAAAATTCACACCTTCCGGGTCTATGACGAAGGCCGCATCGAGTACCAGATCGACGTAGACCCCTGGCAAGAAATCCCCCGCCTCACAGAAGAAGAAAGAGAAGCCATGATCGAGGACATAGGCTACACTGCCTACATCTCCGCGTCTCGCCAAGACGAGCTGGCGGTGCTGAAGGCGATCTATCGGGGGCTGGAGGAGCAAGAATTGGTATATTGAGGCTTTAGTGATCAGTGATTAGTGATCAGTGATCAGGCCGCGTCTGGCGTTTGTCTCACTCGCGGTTTTCCTTTCTGCATGGAATGTAGCATGATGCCTTTTGCTAAACGCGCCGCGACTACTAATCACTGACCCCTGATCACTAATTACTCCCCCCTTAGCGTTAGAACACAATGACCTAAAAGGAGGTCCCTTATGACAAAATTATGGAAACAAATGGGCATTCTTTCGGCGGCGGTATTCGCTGCGCTTTCTTTGGGGCTGCCGATTTCCGGTGTGTCTGCGAAGGAGAAGGTGATCCTGGATGCGGACATGGTCGATCTTTTCGATGACGGCGTGGCCATGATGATGCTGGCGGAGTCGCCGGAAGTAGAGCTCAAAGGGGTCACGGTAGTTTTCGGAAATACTTGGGTGGAGACCGGGGCAGCCTCCGCCATTCGCCAGCTGGAAGGCATTGGCCGCGAGGACATCCCTGTCTACCTAGGCGTGAATGAGACGACGAGAGAAGGGCGCTTCGCCGGTATGGCAGAAGAGAAAAAGGAATTCGGCCGCCACTTCGACTCCCACTTAGGCGCTGCGGGCTATGACAAGCCGGCGTCTTGGCGGGCAGAGTATGAAAAACACTACGGCGCTACGCCCACCATGGCGCCATCGGCAGAGCGGGCTTCGGATTTCATTATCAAGACCATCAAAGGAAATCCGGGAGAAATCACCCTGGTAGTCATCGGCACTGCAGCGAATCTGGCAGAAGCCCTGGATAAAGCGCCGGAAATCGCGCCTCTGGTGAAGCGAGTGATCTATATGGCCGGCTCCTTCTTTGAACAGGGAAATGTGATGCCTCATGCCGAATTCAATGTATGGGCAGACCCGGAAAGTGCAAAGAAAGTCTACCGCGCGCCCTGGACCGAGCAGATTTTCTTACCTCTGGACGTGTGTCATAAAGAGAAAATGAATCACGACGATTTCCTGGACTTGGACGCTCGCATCCACACCGACCACTTCCGCCGCATCTGGGAGAACCACTACGCTACGCCCCATTTCCGCGCCGATCTGACCTATACCAATTGCATGTGGGACGTCCTGGCGGCAGCGGTAGCCATTGATGAAAGCATCATCACCGAAGAAGAAACCCTTCCCATCGATGTGAACGACCAGTATGGCTTGGGTTACGGCGAGACCCTGGCCTTCCGAGGCTACGGCCCCGAAGGCACCCAAAAAGTCCGCATCGTCTACTCCGTAGATCGCCCGAGAGTCTGGGAGATGGTACGAGGGGTATTTGATAGATTATAAAAAGCTTAATCGGTGGAAGTTAGAAGTTAGGAGTGAGGAGGGAGGAGTGGTGGTGCGGCGCACAAATTAAGAAGCGCCGCGAGTTTGGAAAGCCGCCGCAATTTACTGCTGCCTCATTTCCGTGAACCGTTTACCGCATAACCGTTAACCGGCATGCTTAGGCCAACAGGAGATAGAGTGATATACTTCTTTGCAGAAAAGGGTATCGTTCCATGACTCGCTATCGGGAAAAGCGCCGGAATGCGGTTATACGGTAAACGGTTCACGGTCATGGGGAAGCAGGTACGCGGATTCCCTCTTTCAAAATTCGCGCCGCTTTATGAATTGTGCGGCGCACCATCACTTCTCACTCCTCACTCCTAACTCCTAACTCTTCCTAAACACTGTACTTTGCTACAGTGTTTTTTTAGTTCCTTTTTTGTATGCTATAGGAAAGAAATCTATTATTTCCAAAGGAGGGAAAGATGATGAAAAAGAAACTGATTTGCGGGATCCTGGCGGCTCTGATGGCTTGCGCTTTCGCTGGTTGTGGTGGAGGAAGTGGGGAAAAGCCGAAACCACTTGCGACGGCTACTGTAGCAAACAAAACGGTGGAATTCTACGAAGTGAGCGGCGTAAATTGGAAGGAAATCGGCACGCCTCGTGCCAATATGGTCAGAGATGGGGATTATTTATATTTTTCCGCGTCTAAAGAGAGACAGAAAAACAACAATGGTAATTTGTATCAGGTAAAGCTTACAAAGCAAACCTTGAGTGGTCTGAAAGAAATTTCCAAAGACGTTAGAGGATACTATCCGATGACAAAGATGGGGAAGGATTTGTGCTTCGTACATAATACCGAGATGGCTTTTTATGATGGTAAGGAAGTGCATGACACAACGATAGGACGTGCCAACGACGCTGCCTTTGTGGCATCTGGAAATCAGAATGAAATCTATCAGTATCATACCGGAAAGATAGCCATAGAAAGAGCCAAGATTGATAACGGAAAGCTGGTCAGCGGAGAGATGCTTGTCATGCTGCCGCAGGAGTATGGTCGTATTTCCGGAACGGTTCTTGTGGCGGAAAAGAACACGGTGTATTTCCAGTTTAACTCTATCATGCCCAATGGTGGGAACATGCATCGGGTAGAAGCCTATGATACGAACGGAAAGATGAAATACGGCATTGATATCAGTAGTGGCAATAAGAAGATGATTGTCACAGCGAACTATGTGCTGGTACCTGATAAAAAAGACAAGGTTAAGATCTATAACAAGAAAGATGGTAAAGAAATCGGTGAATTCGAGCTTCCCAAAGGAATCACCCTTATTTCCTCCTGCGAAGCTGGAAATGATAGCGCTATATTCGTAGGTCATAACCAGGAAAAGATGTTTAGAATGAATATAACCTAATCTGACCTTTACCGGATAGCGGTTTCATCGGAAGTAGTGCTAGGGAACCACTGATTAAATCGAAGATTCAAAAATCATAAGAATTTTTATTCATAGCTTCGTCAAGAAAATCCTTAAATAGCTCGCTATTCGCGGATTTCCTTTCCTCGCTCTGAATAAAAATTCAAGAATGATTTTTGAAAACGATTTAATCAGCGCTTCCCTAACAGTTAAAAGCGCCCGACTACCGACCACCGACTACTAAATTATATAGCGGTTCCATCGACAGCTTGGTCCGAAAGTCAAACGCGCCCCTGATCACTGATCACTAATCACTGATCACTTTTCTCATTTACACACCCCGATTTCATAGGGTATGATACAGATAGCATTTCCTGTACTTTTATAAAGGAGGATTACATATGGGTTTGATCAAAGCAGCTATTGGATCCGTCGGCGGGGTATTGGCCGACCAGTGGAAAGAATTTATATACTGTGACTCTCTCGATGCAAATACATTGATGGTGAAAGGCCAGAAGCGCACCAGCTCTCAGGGCCGCAGCTCGAACACCAGCGGTGAGGACAATATCATTTCCAATGGGTCCCGCATCGCGGTCAGCGTGGGCCAGTGTATGATGATCGTAGAGCAGGGCAAGGTGGTAGAGCTCTGCAATGAGCCCGGCGAATTTGTTTACGACAAATCTACGGAGCCATCCATTTTCACTGGCGACCTCAAGACCGGCGTGAAGGATATGTTTAAGAAAATGGGCGAACGCTTCACCTTTGGCGGCGACACCGGCAAAGACCAGCGAGTGTACTATTTCAATATGAAGGAAATCCTGGGAAATAAGTATGGCACGCCCAGCGAGATTCCCTTCAAATCCTTTGATAATGTGACCGGCCAGGTGCTCACCATGCGCATCCGTTGCTTCGGCGAATACAGCTATCACATCATGGATCCGCTGCTTTTCTACACCAACGTGGCCGGCAATGCGGAAGA
>CAVEMF010000063.1:0-8416 GCA_963616715.1 Ruminococcus bromii
GCCTGCCCACTTGGTAGCGGCGCTGGATGCCGGCGCTGATGCGGTGTATTTGGGCGGAAAGCTCTTCAGTGCGCGAAAGTTTGCGGGCAATTTTTCTGATGAAGAAATGAAGGAAGCGGTGCGCCTCGCCCATGTGAAGGGAGCTTGCGTGTACGTGACGCTGAATACTTTGATCAGCGATAAGGAAATGAAGGACCTGGCAGGGTATCTCCGTTTCCTGGGCTCCATCCCCATCGACGGACTTTTAGTACAGGATTTCGGTGTGGTATCCATGGCAAGAGAAATCGCGCCGCACATCCCGCTGCACGCCTCCACCCAGATGACGGTATCCAATTTGTCCGGCGTGAAATTCTTAGGGGATCGCGGATTTCAGCGAGTGGTGCTGTCCCGCGAATTGTCTCTTCGGGAAATCAAAGCCATCACCGATGCCACGGATGTGGAAATCGAAGTCTTCGTCCACGGTGCGCTTTGTGTGTGCTACTCTGGGCAGTGCCTGATGAGCAGTTTCATCGGCGGCCGCAGCGGCAATCGCGGCTCCTGCGCGCAGCCTTGCCGCATGCCTTATGAATTGGTGGATGCCGCCGGAAAGCCTTTGAATCCGAAGAAGGGGAAATATATTCTAAGCCTCAAGGACATGATGGGGCTGTCTCGCATCCCCGAGCTTTTGGATGCCCACGTGGCGTCGCTCAAGGTGGAAGGCCGCATGAAGAGTCCGGAGTATGTGTTCAATACCGTTTCCGCTTACCGCAAGGCCATCGACGCTGCCGAGAAGGCGAGAAAGATCGACACCGAGCCTTTGCGCCTCCACTTGGAAGAGGAATTTAACCGGGGCTACACCACCGCCTACCCCGATGATACGGCAGGGCCGTCTATGATGACGGAGTACGTGCCGGGAAATCACGGCGTCCATGCGGGGCGTATCGAGAGCATCAAGACGGGGCAGTTTATTTTCCGCGCCGAGGAAATGCGCGGGTTGTCGGAAATCACCGGTATTTCTTATGAGACCGCCGAGAAGACCATTGCCTATGTGCCGGCAGCTTCCGTATTTCCTATGAAGCAGGGGCGCTTCTCCGTGAATTACGAAGCGCGGCCCAAGAATGGGGGCCAGGTCTATTGGAATGTGGAGCCGAAAAAGAAATCTCTCGCCCTGAAAGACCTGGTAGGAAAGATCCCGCTTTCCTTCTATCTCACCGCGAAGGCAGGGGAAGCGCTCTCGCTGTCCGCTCGCGATGACAAGGGCCACCACGTGATGGCGGTGTCCGATTTCATTCTCGAAAGAGCGGAAAGCCGCGTCACGTCGGAGGAAGAAATCAAAAAGCAGCTGGGCCGCCTGGGAAATACCTGGTTCACCCTGAAAGAGGCGAAGGTTTTCAATGCAGACTGCATGGTGCCGAAAAGCATCCTGAATCATCTTCGCACGGAAGTCATCGAGAAGCTGGAAGCCATCCGCGTAAAAGAGCACGAGGAGGCTATCCCGAAAGGCACGGCAGAAATGCTCGCACCCGCCTTTTCGCCCAAGCCGCTGGATACGACGCCGTCGATATGGGTGCGCACGGATCGCATCGACCATGTGGAGGAAGCGCTTGCAGCCGGTATCCGCCATATCATTTTCGGCGGTGAGTCGCTGACGCACCTTCCGATTTCTAAGGATACCTATGAGAAGGTGGTGGTGCTTGCCCATGAGAAAGGAGCCCGGATTTTCTTCGCGCTGCCAAGGGTAATGCGGGAGAAATTCGAAAAGCTCGCCGCCCGTCGTTTCAAGGATAGCTTAGAGGCGGGCCCCGATGGTCTTTTCCTGGAGTACGCCGGCGCGTCCGCGTGGCTTGCAGGCGTGGATCTTCCTGTCATCGCCGGGCCGTCGCTGAATGTTTTCAACCATAAAGCCGAAGAGACTATGGAGCAGCTGGGGTTCTCGGGAGCCTTTATTTCCCAAGAACTCACGATTCCCCAGATCCGAGATATAGCAGCGGAAAGCCGCATCCCCCTGGGCGCCTATGTGTACGGCCGCACAGAGATGATGATTTCCGAATACTGCGCCATCAATGCGGTCATGGGAGATGTCGAGAAAAAAGCTTGCCCGCAGTATTGCTTGCAGCGGGACTATTTCCTATCCGATGGCGAGGGGCGGAAATTCCCCATCAAGACCGATGAATGGTGCCATATGCATGTCCAAAATTCTCACGTCCTGGATATGCGTCCCTATATGAATGAATTAAAAAAGGCGGGGCTTTCCTACCTATGCCTGGACCTTCGAGGCATCCCGGGCAGCGCCGTTGCCCTGTGCCGTGATTTTTGTGATATACAGAGTGGCCGGAAGGCGCCGCCGAAGCCCGCAGAAGGGCAGGGCGTCACTCGCGGCCACTTCTTCAGAGGAGTTTTGTAATGAACCAAGATGTACTAGAGACGCTGGAATTTCACCAGATCCGAAATAAGCTTTGCGAGCTGGCGCCATCTCAGTTGTCCAAGGAAATGGCGATTTCCTTGGAGCCTTTCTATGAGCCGGAAATCATAGAGAAAAAGCTGGAGGAGACGGAAGAAGCCTCCATCCTTTTGGAGCGGGAAATCACCACGCCCTTGGGGGAAACCCACGACATCCGTGACATCCTTCGCAAAGCGGGGAAGAAGATGATCCTCCTCGCCAAGGAATTCATCGACCTGTCCGCGTCTTTGGAAACCTATAAAAAAATGCACCACTACTTCGAAGGGGAGCGGCACTTGGTGTATCCCGCTTTGGAGGAAATCTCGGCCCTCATCATCCCCCAGGAGCAGCTGATCGATCACATCCACCGCGTTTTCGACGAGCATGGCGAAGTGAGCGACCGGGCGTCGCCGAAGCTCTCTCGCATACGCACGGAAAAGGAAATGATCAAGAACCGCATCCGCAAGACCTTCCAGCAGCTGGTGACTGACAAGGACCAGGCCTCCTATTTCCGCGAAGCCATCGTGACCCAGCGAAATGGCCGCTACGTGGTGCCGGTCAAAGAGGAGTATCGCTACAAATTCGACGGCATCGTCCATGACCGTTCGTCCACCGGGCAGACCCTTTTCATGGAGCCTATGGTGTCCGTACGGCTGAACAATGATCTCGCCGAGCTCGTGGCCGCCGAGAAACAGGAAATCCAGGAAATCCTCCGCGCCCTCACCGAAGAAGTGCGGAAAAGCAGCGAAGTGACGAGAAATAATTGCCACCTGGCCACGGAGCTGGAATTCATCTTCGCCCGCGGCAAGCTTGCCCTCTCCATGCAGGGCGTGAAAGCCATCCCCTCCAAGCACGGCGTCCTGGACCTGCGCAATGCCCGCCATCCTTTGATCCCCGCCAATCAGGTGGTGCCGATTTCCTTGACACTGGGCAAAGATTTCCAGATCCTCATCATCACCGGCTCCAATGCCGGCGGCAAGACCATCGCCATCAAGACCGCCGGACTCCTGGCGCTGATGAATCAGTCAGGCCTCTTCATTCCGGCGGCGGAAGGCTCCATGCTGCCGATCTACAAGCACATGTACGCCATCATCGGCGACGAGCAGAGCATCCAGTTCAACCTCTCCACCTTCTCCAGCTACATCACCCACTTGACGGAATTCCTGGACTCCGTGGGCGAAGAAGACCTGGTGCTCTTGGACGAATTGGGCTCCGGCACGGACCCCATCGAAGGGGCGGCGCTGGCGCAGGCAGTGACGGAGTATTTGCAAATGAAAGGTACACCGGCCATCATCACCTCCCATTTCAGCGAAATGAAAAAGTTGGCTTATGAGACCCGGGGCATCGAGAATGCTTTCGTGGAATTTGACGAAGTCACTTTGACGCCGACCTATCACCTCATCATCGGCGTAGCAGGAAATAGTAACGCTTTCAGCATTTGCAAACGTCTCGGCATGCCGGAATTGGTACTTCACCGCGCCTCCCAGCTGAAGGAAGGTTCGCCGCTGCACAATATGGAAGAAGTCATGGCGCGGCTGAATCAGCAGAGCCGCGAAGTGGCCCACGAAAAAGAAGCGGTGCTGGAAAACTTGAAGCAGGCCGAAGAGCTTCGAAATGATTTGAAATCCGAAATGGATGCATTCTATAAAAAGAAAGATGCCATCCTGGAAAAGACCCGCAGCGAAGCGGAAGGCATCAAGCGGGAACTGCGAAACCAGTCGGAAGCCATCATCAAAGACCTCAAGAAAAAAGCCTCCGACCTGGCGAAAGATGATCTGAATACTCATATTTCCAAAGTCAGAGGCGCCATCGACGACATGAAGCTGCCGGGCAAAGAAAACCGCCGCGAGCCGCTGCCCAAAGACCAGCTCAAAGTAGGTACCTATGTGTACATCGATACCCTGGGAAGCGACGGCGTCATCGCCAAAGTGTCAGGAAATAAAATCACCGTCTCCTGTGGCCTCATGAAGGTGGCAGTCACACCGGAGCACTGCTTCGTTACCAAAGTGCCGCCGAAGAAACCAAAGAAATCCGCGGTGGCTCACTTCGTGTCCCACGCCTCCACCTCGGTGCGCACCATCCACACCACACTCAACGTCATCGGGAAGACCGTAGACGAAGCGGTGCCGGAAGTGGATCGCTTCCTCAATGATTGCTTCATGTCCGGCATCTCGCCGGTGCAGATCGTCCACGGCAAAGGCACCGGGGCCCTACGGAAAGGCATCCAGGACTATCTCCGCACTTTGAACTATATCAAAGAATTCCACGAAGCAGACCCCAGAAATGGGGGAGCGGGAGTGACGGAAGTATTCTTTTAATTAGTAGCCGGTGGTCGGTAGTCGGTAATCGGGGCGCATTTGCCTGTAGCGAGATTTTTCATGAAAGCCTTCTTCCCTGAAGAAGGTGCCCGAAGGGCGGATGATGCCTATTGAGCCAAGAAATTTATGCTGAGGTTATGCATCGATTTGTTGCTGTGGCCTTAAGAAAGTAGACCCTTGGAGAAGGGTCGCCCAATAGGGCCGGATAGAAATGCGCCGAAGGCACATACTCAGCACTGGCGATATAAACACCTGCCGACTCAGTCGCTCCCACGTACCGTCATCCTGAGCAAAGCGAAGGATCTATTACCGAGAGCAGAAAGCATGCTCGCTGTCACTGTCCTTACGCGTATTTTACCTTTTGCCTAAAATTGTTCTGTTTCCCGCTATTGCTTATGGATCCTTCGCTACGCTCAGGATGACAGCATGGGAAGCCGCTGAGTTAGTAAGCATGCTTAATTTAATAGCATTTTCTTGCACACAAAAAGTCGCAGAAATGAGAAATTTCATTTCTGCGACTTTTTGTGTGCAAGAAAAGGAAAACATATGAATGGGGATAGCGTCAAACGCGCGGGGGCTACCGACTACCGACTACCGACCACCGACTACAAATCTCACACTACGACAGAGCGATACCGCTCACTCCCCAAGACGTCCATCATGAATTGATAGGGGCTGCAGTCCGGGCCGGTGATGAAGTCGAAGAGGCGGGGGCTCATGCCGCTGACCAGGGTGACATTCGGTACATCGGCGACTACCGGTACTTGGGCGTGGCGGGCGGCTACATTCCAGAAAATCACCTGGGGGAGGCGGTAGCCGGCTTCTTCGAATTTCTTTTTGGCACATTCGAAATTGGTCTCATGGGAAATCCACTCTTTTTCCTCTTCATCATAGATGCTGCAGTCATCAAATTCCATATCGCTGATCACATAGAGCTTGGCGGGGAGCTCTTCCTGGGGGACATGATGCTTTAAGGCTGCGTCAAGGATGAGATCGAAGACTTTTTGGAAATCGGTATTGGTGTAGTCATTGTAGGTCATAGAGTACCGTACCTTTTCCGTGATGTCGCTGCCTTTGATGGAGACCAGCGTGGGGTGGTCAGAGAACGTGATGAAATGATCTTTGAAAATCCCCGTATTTCTTTCCGCGAAATAAATCCCCAAGGACTCGGCCACCTCGATGGGGCGCGCGCTGCAACCGGGGTAATTCCAGTACATGGAACCGGAGCCATCGACTATGGCCAACGCATTTTCTCCATGGGTGAAATCAGGGAGGGACTTCCAAGTGGCATCTAGGACTTTTCTGTGTTCTTCCGTAATGGCCGGATTTTCATCATCCGTATCCTCTTTGCAGATGGGGCGCACGATGTCGTAGGGGTAGAGAGTCCCTGCATGCATGATGGCTTTCCCTTCGGCTACGCGATCCAGGAAATCTTGGTACCGGGCCTCATCGTTTCTTTGGAAAGCCTCTCGATACTTGAAAAGCGCGCGGCCCGGCTGCTTCTCATAATCAAAGGTATAGTCCTTCTCCCGCAAATGATTCTCGATGATGTGAATTTCCTCGCGGAGAGAAGCCAGCGTCTTTCGGTACTCCTTCGCCGTCATGCCCCATTTCTTTGCCAGCTTCTTTGCCGCCTGTACGGCCTCCTCCGACGCCGTATTGATAGAAGGCAGCCACTTCGCCAAGAGGGACACCGGCTTACCGGCTGCGGCATCTTTCACATCCTGCTCGAGAGTTTTCTTCAGGAAATCCACCGCAGCATCCTCCAACGGCGTGTCCAGGAGAGTGAGGAGATCATCGAAACGGCCGTAGAAAGGGAGGAGCGGGAGATTTTTCTTCAAAGCTTCCGGCTCATGGATGGCCAGCCAGTGAAAAAGAATCCGCGGCACCTTCCGCTCGCCCAAGCCCCCGCGCACATCGCGGGCGTAGAAAACCATCTTCATAGCAAGAAGCGGATCCTCCGCATAGGCACGGAGAAATAAATCCTCGATGTCTCTTTCCTCACGGCGCCGAATGGCCCCGATGCAAGCAAAAAGATCCAGGCAGTCAGAATGGGTGGAACGATAGGTGAGCGCTCCATTTTCTGTGGTGGTCAGATTGGTTTCCTGAGAAATGGCGTCGAGCATGGTGGCCTCCTTCATATATATGACCCTCTTCCTTTGGAAGGGGGTGCCCGAAGGGCGGGGGTTGGTCAGGAAGAATGGTTTCCCTAAGCCAACCTCCACAGTCCAGACTGTCTCCCTCCTTCCATAGGAAAGAGGTAAAATGCACAAAATAAAAAACAGGAATCAGAAGCCGGGTCTTTCTGCTGGTTGAGAGCGTTGAAAAGACGGTAAGCACCTACCGGCTTCTTGCAAGATACATATTCCGTATAAAATATGATGCTCGATATCTTGATACGGCGGGCCCGGAATGGGAGCGTTCTCCCCGGTCAGGCAAATAGAAGGAATTGCTGTTCGTATCTTTCGTTTCCTGCTGAAGTAAGGATACCAAATGGGAAGGGGAAATACACGGATAAAAAGTTGCGAACCGTAGTAGTCGGTAGTCGGTTCGCATTTGACGCTATTCACGCATAGCGGTGTCAGCTGTATGTATTCGCTGGCGTTAAAAGCGCGGGGGCTACCGACTACCGATTACCGACCACTAAACCTCTTTGCCTTCGCAGCCGCTCCTTCACCTTTTCCACCATTTCCGCCGGCGCTATGACTTTCACGAAGGGGCCGAAGGCGAGGAGACGGATGAGGATCTCTGCTTCGTCATCGGGCTGGTAGTAAAGGGTCATTTGGTAGGTATTCTCGCCGGTGACCTCGGTGTTTTTGGCAAGGTCAGAGAAGTGGAGCATGGTGCGATTCAAGGCGTTTCTTTCATCGATGATTTCTACGATCACCTTTTTATCCTCGGGGGTGATGGCGTAGATGCTAAGCTCGGCCTCGCGATTTTTTACATTCGCACTGACTATATTTCCTGCATTCAGAGTATAGCCCACTTTCACATTCATCTTTGACCGTACCAGGAAACGGAATTTATCATCCTTTTGGGAGTATTCTACTTTCTCCACTTTGCCGGTGATGGTTTTCGGTTTTCCTCTCATGGTCTTGTAGCGGATGACGATTTCCTTTTCCTCTCGGAGCGCCCGAATCATGGCGCGGAAATTTTGGATATAGCTTTTCTCGGTGAAAGGGTCGTAGTAGACCACATCCCCTTCTTGCCACAGCGGCGCGTCGGCGATGGCCGGCGGCTCCTCGGTGAGGAAGAGCTGCACCCGCGGATCCGAAAGGACAGAGGCAAGCCAGCGGCGCTCTACCGTGGTGGTAGGGAAGATAGGCGTGTGGGCAAGGACCGATCGATTTTCTTGGAGGAGCGGCCACTCGCCACTTTTTAATTTGTCAGGGATCGTGGTGCCGGACTCTCCGAAGCAATAGGCGTGTACGATGCCGTATATTTCCTGAAGGGAGATGGGGCGCTCCTTGGCGACTTTTAGAATCGCCGCCAAAGCGTGATAGTAGGAACCGTATATTTCATGGAAAATCATTTCTCTTTCTCCTCATAAAATAATGTCAATAAGTTAAGGGGGGATGCCGAGGGTTAGCATAGCTCTGTTAGTTTGGCCCTATGTAAGTAGACCCTTGGAGAAGGGTCGCCCGATAGGGCCGGATAGAAATGCACCGTAGGTGCATAA
>CAVEMF010000064.1:0-5056 GCA_963616715.1 Ruminococcus bromii
CTTTGCATGATACCGCTACTGCTGGTTATGCGCCTACGGCGCATTTCTATCCGGCCCTATCGGGCGACCCTTCTCCAAGGGTCTACTCATGTAGGGCTAGAGTAATAAATCTATGCTGAACCGTGGCATGGATTTCAGGTGCAACAACGTTGAAGTCGAGTGGCATACTTAGGGCTAGTGCTGATAGATCCTTCGCTTCGCTCAGGATGACGGCGTGGGGGAAGGCTGGTGATCCAGCGGGCATGCTTACTGCTATCGATTATAGATCCTTCGCTGCGCTCAGGATGACGCGTGGGAGCGAAGGAGCCAGATGGGATTCTTAGGGCTGTAGCGGTAGAAAAGCCTCTCCCTCAGCCGCCTCCTACACGACCGTCATCCTGAGCGCAGCGAAGGATCTATCAGCAATAGCGGTATGCATGCAAAGCTGACGCGAAAAGGAAACGCGTCCCGACTACCGACTACTGACCACCGACTAGTAATCACTGCCCCCCTGATCACTGATTACTACATGCACTTTCCGCTCCATAATTAGCGTGTTTGTCTGCTTCCTCGCCCAACCCCCCTGCCCCCCTTCCGGAGGAAGGGGGTAAAAAGGAGCATCACCTGCCCTATGGGCACCCTCTTTAAGGAGGAGGGCAAATCGAGGAAGCAGTGAAACGCGCCCCGACCACCGACCACCGACCACCGACCACCGGCTAGTAATCACTGCCCCCCTGATCACTGATTACTACATGCACTTTCCGCTCCATAATTAGCGTGTTTGGCTGCTTCCTCGCCCAACCCCTCCTGCCCCCCTTCCGGAGGAAGGGGGTAAAAAGGAGCATCACCTGCCGTATGGCGTGGGATTCTCTGCGGCTTGGAGGGTGGGGGCGGTGTCGAAGAAGGAGGCAGGGCCGCCTATACCGAAATATTTTTCAAAGAAGGCTTGGAGTTTCTCTATGATGCCTTCTTTTTTATTGGACCGATTTTTGCTGCCGAAGCGAGAGATCGGCGGCATGAGCTTATCGATGTCCGTGCCGGCGGTCTTCACTTCCCCGGCGCGGAAGGCGTTCTCCATGAATTTCTTCGTCTCGAAGTCTTTGAGCTTTTCCGCGGTGATGATGGCGGAGAGCTCTTCGGCTCGCTCTTTGGCTACGAAGCCATTCCACGCGCCTTCCACATCATCGCCATCATGGAGGCTGGCGATGAAAGCCTCGATGAGCTCCTTCTTGCTGCGCAGCTCCGGCGAGGCGCTGATGGACTTCTGGATGGTGATATAGATTTCCTTATCCTTCTGATGGCTGTCGTGGTATTTCTTCACCAACATGAGGATGTAGTCGATATTGATCTCGATTTGGCGGATCAGCTCCAGCTCAAAGACCACGTCGCCTGTGATGTCCTTTTTCTCGCCGGGCTTCGGCATGTTGTCCCAGATGTCCTGGTAGCGGCTGCTGTAGTCCTGGAAATCCCTCTCGGCTAAGAGGTCCTTCCCTTGGAATTCATCGAAAGAGAGGAGGAGGTTTCTCATGCGGAGGATGGCGCTGAAAAGATTGATGAAATCCTTCTGGTTCTCTTCGCCTTCGATTTTTTGTCCCAGAGGAAATCTCTCCGTCAGCTCTTGCACCATTTCCTCATAGCCCTTCCGATGCCGGCCCTTCTCATCGGTGTAGCCCCGGTAGTAGTCCGCAAATTTCCGCAGGATCACGATGCCGCCGGCCTCTTTGTCACCGAAGCGGGAGATGGCCGCGTCCACCGCTTCCCGTAGATTTCTAAAGCACACGATATTGCCGAAAGTCTTGATGGAATTCAGGATGCGGTTCGTCCGAGAGAAAGCCTGGATGAGGCCGTGCATGCGCAGGTTCTTATCCACCCACAGCGTATTCAGCGTGGTAGCATCGAAGCCGGTGAGGAACATATTCACCACGATGAGCAGGTCCAGCTCCTTATTCTTCATGCGCAGCGACACGTCCTTGTAATAATTCTGGAACTTCTCCGCCGACGTATCGTAATTGGTATGAAACATGGCATTGTAGTCCGCGATGGCGCTTTCCAGGAAATCCCTCGACGGCGCGTCCAAAGCCGACGTGTCCTCGCTATTCTCCTCGCCCAAGACGCCGCTCTCCACTTCCTCATTGGGCGCGTAGCTGAAGATGGTGGCGATCTTCAGACGCTTCTTCGGGTCCGCTGCCATTTGCTTTTGGAATTCCTGATAGTAGAGCTTTGCCATAGGCACACTGGCCACCGCGAGGATGGAGTTGAAGCCCGAGAGCCGCGCCTTCGCTTTGACCTCCTCGGCGCCGGCCCCTGCTGCCACATCGGCGATATTGGTGAGAGCGCTGAAGACATAGGTCTTATCACCGCGATAGGTCTTCTGATTGAAATGCTTGAAAATATAATCCGTCACCAGCCGGATCCGCTCCGGCGCCATGTAAGCCCCCTCGCGGTCGATAGACGAGACCTCCTCGTCCGTCACGCCCTCCTTCTCCTTGATGGTGGAAATATAATCCACCCGGAAGGGAAGCACATTCTTATCCCGGATGGCATCCACAATGGTGTACGTATGGAGCCGGTCGCCGAAGGTCTGGTCCGTGGTGAAAAAGGGGGCCTTCGCGAGACTTCCTCCATTGTCCGCGAAGATGGGCGTGCCGGTGAAGCCGAAGAGATGATATTTCTTGAAATGCTTCACGATCGCGCCATGCATATCGCCGAATTGACTCCGGTGACACTCATCGAAAATGATGACCACATGCCGCTGATAGACCGGGTGAGACGGATTCTTCTTGATGAAAGTCGAAAGCTTCTGGATGGTGGTGATGATGATGCGCGCCTGCGGGTCTTCGAGCTGCTTCTTCAAGACCGACGTGGACGTATTCGAATTCGCCGCGCCCTTCTCGAAGCGGTCATACTCCTTCATGGTCTGATAGTCCAAGTCCTTCCGGTCCACCACGAAAAGCACCTTGTCAATATACGGAAGCTTCGTCGCCAGCCGCGCCGTCTTGAAAGAAGTCAAAGTCTTCCCCGAGCCGGTGGTATGCCAGATGTAGCCGCCGCCCTCGATGCTGCCGTATTTCTTGTAATTCGTCGCGATCTCGATGCGATTCAGGATCCGCTCCGTGGCCGTGATCTGATACGGCCGCATGACCATCAAAAGCCCCTCGGACGTGAAGATGCAATACTTCGTCAAGATCGAGAGCAGCGTGTGGCGGGCGAAGAACGTCTTCCCAAAATCCACCAAGTCGGAAATCACCCGATTGTTCGCGTCCGCCCAATAGGACGTGAATTCGAAACTGTTGCTGGTCTTTGACTGGCTAGAGCCCTTCTTCTGGTGCTCCTTCTCCGCGTTCTTCCTCGTGCTATTGGAGTAATACTTCGTGTGGGTGCCATTGGAAATCACAAAGATCTGCACATACTCATAGAGCCCGCAGCCGGCCCAGAAGGAATCCCGCTGGTACCGATCGATCTGGTGGAACGCCTCGCGGATCGCCACGCCCCGGCGCTTCAGCTCCACATGCACCAAGGGAAGCCCATTCACCAGGATCGTCACATCATAGCGATTATCATACCGCGCCCCCGACGCCTTGGGCGCCTCGTACTGATTGATTACCTGGAGGAAATTGTGGTGGATATTCTTTTTATCCAAGAGACGCACATTCAAGGACTGTCCCGACTCCCGCCGAAGCACCTTGATATAGTCCTCCTGGATCGTCCGCGTCTTCTCCTCGATGGACTCGCCGGGATTCGCCAGGTAGGCATGGAAGAAATCCTTCCACTCCCTATCGGTGAAATGGAAATCATTCAGCCGCTCGATCTGGCGGCGCAGATTGGAAATCAGATCCGCCTCACTGTGGATGGCGAGATACTCATAGCCCTCCTCCTGGAGGAGCGAAATGAAATCCGCCTCCAAAGCCGCCTCGCTCTGGTAACTCTCCGCTCGCCTCTCGCAAGGCTCATAGGCGGTGACGACCGTATCCTCATTCGTCTCAGCGACGAGATTGAAAAATGGCATTTTGTATCACGCTTTCTTTGTTTTACTCAAGCCCTCTTCTACAAATTAGTAGTCGGTGGTCGGGGCGCGTTTTCCTTTCTCTAACCCCCTTCCTCTGGAAGGGGGAGGGCCCGAAGGGCGGGGGTTAGCCACTGCGAAGCAGTGGGGCTGGCATGAGCAGCTGCTTTCTCGCCCACCCCCCCTGCCCCCCTTCCTGAGGAAGGGGGTAAAGGCGATGAATGGGACAGCAGTCAAACGCGTCCTGACCACCGACTACCAATCACAACTTCTTCCGCTCAAACGATAAAAGCCGATCCCGGTAGTACTCATACTGCTTGCGCCGGGCCTCGATCTCCGCCGGCAGCCCCGCGCTGATGTCGTGGCACAGTGTATCGAAACGGTCCAGGATGGAAACAATTCGTTCTTGCTCTTTGAGGGGAAGCACAGGAATCATTATTTTTGATAACTTCGGTCCTGTAGTTGTTGCTCTTGTAGTTACTGATGCATATCTTCGAATTACATTTCGAACATTGGCTGTAGAAAAATAGTATGAGCAGAATTTGGGAAGGAGACAATTTGTCAAAGGCCTTGCGCGCAAAACAAATCCACTGAAAACGCAGTCGGGAACATCTTCAATCAAGGTGCTGGACATTCCAATATCTTCCTGTGTTTCTGAGGTACGAGTAAAAAATACATCGCCTTTCTTTGCACTGTATCTTTTTATTTCTTCCTCAGTTACATCGACCAGTCCTTTGATGTGTTCTTGTGTTAGGTATCTGCGGTTATATACATCTGTGAAGTTGATAATGGGTTTTCCTTTACCGAAAGCTGCCTTTTCTTTGTTTAAACCATTTTTAAATTCAAAAAGCAGTCCAACAGGTACCATCGCATATCCGTATTTCTTCTGCAAATCCTCAATGTGATGCTGCAGAGATTCAAGGTCTCTTGTCTCATCGTCTGCCAGTCTGACCGTCTCGCCTCCCTCGCCATCAAAGGTAAGCAGGGCGTCGCGGTAGTATTCATACTGTTTTTTTCTAGCTGTGAGCTCCGCTGTGAGCTCCGCTGTGAGCTCCGCTGTGAGCTCCGTGAAGG
>CAVEMF010000064.1:5066-8467 GCA_963616715.1 Ruminococcus bromii
AAACAAATTTCTTTATTTGAGAATGGTAGTTTTCGGTACGTAGGAAATAAGATATATATTTAGGGTTTTGACCGTGACCGCTTAGCGTATAGCAGGCATCATGTACGGCAACTGGCTCATCACCTTCCCAAGCAACGCCTACGCCTATATCTGTTTTGTTTTCGCCAGCTCCGACGATAATTACATCATCTTTCTGAGCATATCGCATTTTGGGACGTAAATCTTCGCGAATGTGAGATTTAACTTGGCTTGCATGAACGCCGTAGTATGTATAGAGTTCACCGTAATGAATGCAGGGGACACCGTCATCGGTGGCATCGGCGTGAACAAAACGCTTCCCTCGTGTTAAAGTGCCCAGACAAGAAAGTGGCACAAGCGCATAGCCATACTTTTCTTGCAAGCGCTCGATTTGACTCTGCACAGTCTGACTGTCTTTTGTCTCATCGTCTCTCGTCTCATAGTCTGCCAGTCTGATCGTCTCGCCTCCCTCGCCATCAAAGGTGAGCAGGGCGTCGCGGTAGTATTCATATTGCTTTTTTCTAGCTGTGAGCTCCGCTGTGAGCTCCGCTGTGAGCTCCGTGAAGGCGTCCAGGATGCGAACGATTTCCTCCTGCACCGCCAGCGGCGGGACGGGGAGCTTTATGTTTTTCAGCGTATCCGGTGTCACCTCGATCACTTTTGTTCCATGAGCCAGTTTCCTTTTTTGAGTGAAAAACATTTGAGAATGGAAGTAGTAGGCCAGGTACTTCGGGTTTTGGTTATGGCTGATGATGGCAGCGTGTCCACTTACAGCTACGTCTTCATGACCAAGCCAAGCAATGCATTTGCAAACATCTTCAATGTTTTCACTGGTCACTGCCATGACGATGTCATTTGGCTTTGCGTATTTTTGCTTTTGGGCGATTGATTCCGAAATGAATGTGAGCGTTTTCTCGGCGAAGAGATTGTATTTCGTGTAAATTTGCCCATAGTGGATGCAGGGGATGCCGCTGTCAGTGAAATCTTTTTTCTGCAAGCTGCCGCCTCTGGTGATGACGGCGATTTCTCCCAGCGTCTTGTACTCCACGCCGTCAGGGCAGAGTTCTTGGATCAGTTCTTCCAGTCGGCTCATGGCTGCACCTCGATTTCCGCGATGATGGCGTCGATTTCCTCTCGGAGGCGATGTTCCTTCTCTACGATGGCTTGGATTTCTTGATTGAGGGCGCCGATGTCGATCTTCTCTCTGGTGTCTTCGGCTTCTACGTAGGTGGAGACGGAGAGGTTGTAGTCATTCTCTACTAAGGTTTCGTAGGAGGCAAGGGACGCGACGTGGGGGATTTCCTCGCGGCGGGTGAAGATGTCCACGATGCGGGCGATGTTTGCCGCGGTGAGGCGGTTGTTGTTTGTCACCTTCACACATTCTTTGGAGGCGTCGATGAAGAGGGTGCCGGCGTCTGTCTTATTTTTCTTCATCACCATGATGCAGGTGGCGATGGAGGTGCCGAAGAAGAGGTTGCCCGGGAGCTGGATGACGCAGTCGATGTAGTTGTTGTCGATGAGGTAGCGGCGGATCTTCTGCTCCGCGCCGCCGCGGTACATGATGCCGGGGAAGCAGACGATGGCGGCGGTGCCTTTGGCGGAGAGCCAGGAGAGGCTGTGCATGATGAAGGCCAGGTCCGCTTTGCTCTCCGGCGCCAGGACGCCGGCAGGGGAGAAGCGGGGGTCATTCACCAGGGTGGGATCGCTCTTGCCTTTCCACTTGATGGAGTAGGGCGGGTTCGACACGATGAGGTCGAAGGGTTCGTCGTCCCAGTGCTTCGGCGCGGTGAGGGTGTCTTCGCAGGCGATGTCAAATTTGTCGAAGCCTACGTCGTGGAGAAACATATTGATGCGGCACAGGTTGTAGGTGGTGATATTGATTTCCTGTCCGTAGAAGCCATCCAGTACGGCTTCTTTCCCCAGGACCTTCTCCGCTTTGAGGAGGAGGGAGCCGGAGCCGCAGGCGGGGTCGTAGACTTTATTGACTTCCGATTTCCCTACGACCCCCAGCCGCGTCAGGAGTTCGGACACGTCGGCCGGCGTGAAGAATTCGCCGCCGGACTTGCCGGCGTTGGAGGCGTACATGGTCATGAGGTACTCGTAGGCGTCGCCGAAGGTGTCGATGCCGTGATGCTTCACGCCCTCCAGTTTCATCTCGCCGATGCCGTCTAAGAGCTTTCCGAGTTTTTCATTTCTCTTCTGCACTGTGGCGCCCAGCTTATTGCTATTCACGTCGAAGTCGTCAAAGAGTCCGGCGAAGTCTCCTTCCGCTTCGCCGCCCTTGGCGGAGGCTTCGATGTGGTGGAAGACCTTCTCCAAGGTCACGTTCAGATTCTCGTCGGCCTTGGCGCGCGCTCTCACGTTTTCAAAAAGCTCCGACGGCAGGATGAAGAAGCCTTTCTCTTCCACCAGGCCATCCCGCGCGTCCTCGGCCTCGTCGTCCGCCATGGCTGCGTAGTCAAAGTCCGGATTGCCCGCAGCCCGCTCGCCTTCATTGATGTACTCCGTCAGGTTTTCGGAAATGTATCGGTAAAACATGGTGCCCAGCACGTAGTTTTTGAAATCCCATCCGTCCACCGCGCCGCGCAGGTCGTTCGCGATGGCCCAGATGGCTTTGTGCAATTCCTCGCGCTCCGCTTCTCTCGTCAAGTCTGTCATAGTTTCCTCCCAAGGGTTTTGAAATAGGTCCTTGCCTTTTACTGTCTACATTGTAGCAGAGTAGCGCGGGAAGAGATAGAGGAATGGGTGATCGGTGGCCTTCGCGCGCTTTAATGAAGTGAGGAGCGAGGAGTGAGGAGTGAGGAGTGGTGGTGGTGGTTTAGTGATCAGTGATCAGTGATTAGTGATCAGGGCGCTATATGCGCTTGAGTCAGCGGGCACGGATGCTAGATCCTTCGCTGCGCTCAGGATGACGGCGTGGGGAGGCGGCGGAGGCAGATGGGATGCTTAGGGCTGTAGCGATAGGATGCCTGTGTCCTTCATGCGCTTTCTGCACTACCGTCATCCTGAGCGCAGCGAAGGATCTATTCAGCACTAGCGGTATGCATACCTACTGTCTCGGCAGGCCCCCACGCCGTCATCCTGAGCGTAGCGAAGGATCTATCCACTATAGCGGTAAGCGTGCCTACTGACTCTACAAAAGCTCCCAGCTCCCCGCTCCTAGCTCCTCGCTATGACGAAGCAGCCAAACGCGTTCTCCCAGTCTCATCGTCTTACTGTCTCACAGTCTTACCGTCTCACCGTCTCATCGTCTCATTTTCTCTTTCTCTCGCTATCTCATTTCTGATACAATATTTCCAAGACAAAGTAACCAGAAAGGCGCGGGAAAAATGGACGAAGAGACGAGAGATGCATTTGCGGCGTACTACCGCACCGGCGAGGCG
>CAVEMF010000065.1:0-8361 GCA_963616715.1 Ruminococcus bromii
TAGTAATAAAAAAGGATATAGGGTGAGGGGCGTTACAAATGAAGGGTTCAAGGTTCAGGGGGCAAGGGGCAGGGGAAGGTGCGGCGCACAAATTAAGAAGCGCCGCGAGTTTTATACTAAAAAAAACACACAATCACATAACGCCAAAAGTCTAGCCATTAAAAAGAAAAAGCCACGAAAAAGTGGAAATACTTTTTCGCGGCCTTTTATGTGAATATTTTCAAAACTCGCGGCGCTTTTTAATTTGTGCGCCGCTCCGCCTCTTGAACCATGACCCCTGACCCCAGAACCCTGTTCTCGATCAGTTTAACCGGCCAATTGGCTCGAAAAGAATTTACCTTCAAACATTACTGTCCTTCTTTGCTATTCATCCATGCCATAGCGTCTCCCAAGATGTAGAGGGAGCCGCAGACTACGATGACGTCATTGTCTGTAGCATCCGCTGCTGCATCGGTGAGCGCGTCGGCTACGCTGCCTTCGAGGCGAAGGGTAGCGGCGATCTTCTGCGCTTCGATGAGGGAAGCGATTTCGGCTGGCTTTCTGGTGCGCGGTGTGGGCGCTTCGCAGAGGTAGGCCTTGTCGTCCTTGCGGATGAGGAGCTGGATCACCGTCTCGGTGTCCTTATCCTGTAGCGAGGTGAAAACCAGGAGGCGACGCTTGTCCGGATACATTTCTTCCAGCGCTTCTTTCAAAGCTTCGGCGCCGGCGGGGTTGTGAGCGCCGTCCATGACGAAGGTCTTGCCGTCGATGTTATGCACTTCGAAGCGGCCCTTCCAGGTAGCTCTTGCCAGGCCTTCGCGAAGGTCGTTTTCATTGATTCTATCGTCCTGCTTCATCACCAAGGTGAGAGCCATGGTGGCCACAGCGGCATTGACAGCCTGGTGCGCGCCTACGAAGGGCACGAAGAGGAGGCAGTTTTCCAAAGCCTTCGGCATTTCTTTGCGCTTCACGACGACTACCTGGCCGGTGCCATATTTGCTGCGGCTGTCGATTTCAAAATCTCTACCGTAGAAATAGAGCTTGCTCTTCTTTTCGTGGGCTTCTTTCTTCAGTTCTTTCAGCGGCACGTGCTGAGCAGCGGTAACAGTAGGCACGCCTTCCTTCATGATGCCCGCCTTCTGGTGAGCAATTTCCTGAAGGCTTCCGCCCAAATATTTCTCGTGGTCCATAGCCACGTTGGTGATGACGGAAACCACAGGGGTGATCACATTGGTGGAGTCGTAAAGACCGCCCATGCCCACTTCCATGACTGCGTAGTCCACTTTCACTTCTTTGAAATACCAGAAGGCCATAGCGGTCAAGAGTTCAAATTCTGTGGGCGCTTCCACGCCATCAGCGATGACTTTCTCAGCGGCTTCGCGGACGATGGTAGCCGCCTTGGCGAAGTCTTCCTGAGAAATATCGCGGCCACCGAAGTAAATGCGTTCGGTGTAGTTGATAAGGTGCGGGGAAATATAGCGGCCCACGCGAAGGGTCGCATTCTCCAGCACGCTGGTGATCATGGCGCATACGCTGCCTTTGCCATTGGTGCCGGTGACGTGAATCACCTTGTATGCTTTTTCCGGATGATCCAATTTTTCCAGGATGGCTTCGATGCGTTCCAGTCCCGGTTTGATACCAAAGGAAGACGCAGCTTCCAGGTATGCAATGGATTCTTCGTAATTCATAATGTCTCCCATTGTGTATTGTTTATAACTAAAGAGGGTTGGTAATTAGTGGTCAGTGATCAGTGATTAGTAGTCGGTGGTCGGTGGTCGGTAGTCAGGGCGCGTTTTGCCGCCAGCGAAGACCAGAGACGGAAGACATTAGACATTAGACATTAGACGTGAGACATTCAGACTCCAGACGCACCGCGGCAATGAAGTCAGCGAGGTCTGTCGTCTGATGTCTAACATCTCATGTCTCATGTCTCATGTCTCACGTCTAATCGTCTATCAGCGCCTCGCTATGACGAAGCACGTACACGCGTCTGACTTTTGACCTTCTATTTCTTAGAGCTGTGTCAAGAATGCCAGGCGTTCTTCCATGGATTTCAGCTTTTCTTCGAATTCAGCCAACTTTTCTTTTTCCTTGGCCACGACGGCTTCCGGAGCTTTGGCTAGGAAGCCCTGGTTCGAGAGCTTGCCGGAGGTGCGGGCGATGTCTTTTTCCAGAGCAGCTTTGGCCTTCAGGATCTTTTCCTTTTCCTTAGCGGTATCGATGAGGCCTTTGAGTTCCAGGTAAACTTCGAGGCCGGTGACTACAGCGGCGTTCGCATTTTCCGGTTTCGCAGCGTCAGCGGCGAGGAGCTTCATGCCTTCTACGTGGCCCAGCTTTTCGAAATATTCTTTGTTGTTTTCGATGCAAGCCTTCAGGTCTTCGCGCAGGACTGCGATCTGGATGTGGCAAGCTTTGTTCGGGGTGACGCCGGCTTCAGCACGCATATTTCTGATGGCTTTGATGGAGTCCATGATGCGTTCGAACTGTTCTGCTTCTACCGGGAAGCGGAGTGCGTCATCGGCCTTCGGCCAAGCGGCTCTTGCCAGGGTCTCGCCTTCGTGAGGCAGGTGCTGCCAGAGGTGTTCGGTGATGAATGGCATGAATGGGTGCAGCAGCGCCAGCATGCGGGTCAAGGTGTAAACCAGCACATACTGGGTCACCTGGCGGTCGGTATTGTGCTCGCCATAGAGACGGGTCTTCGCGGTTTCGATGTACCAGTCGCAGAAATAGTTCCAAGCGAAGTTATAAATGCTGTCAGCAGCTTCGCCCAATTCGTATTTATCCAGGTTTGCGCCTACGTAGTCTTCGGTGTAAGCCAGGCGGTCCAGGATCCACTTGTCAGCCAGGGTGAGCTGGTCTTTGGTGGGTACGAAATCTTTGTCGTAGTCATCCAGGTTCATGAGGGTGAACTTGGTCGCGTTCCACAGCTTGTTGGCGAAGTTTCTATTTCCTTCTACTCTTTCATAATAGAAACGCATATCGTTGCCCGGGGTATTGCCGGTCACCAAAGTGAAGCGCAGGGCATCGGCGCCGTATTTCTCGATGACTTCCAATGGATCGATGCCGTTGCCCAAAGATTTGGACATCTTGCGGCCCTGGGAGTCTCTGACCAAGCCATGGATGAATACGTATTTGAATGGGATTTCATCCATGAATTCCATGGACATGAACATCATGCGAGCGACCCAGAAGAAAATGATGTCGTAGCCGGTTACCAAAGTGGATGTCGGGTACCACTGCTTCAGGGTCTCGGTCTTATCCGGCCAGCCCATGGTAGAGAATGGCCACAGAGCCGAGGAGAACCAGGTATCGAGCACGTCCGGATCCTGGTGAATGTGCTGGCTATGGCAGTGCGGACATTCGGTGAGGTCCGTGCGGGAAGCGCTGGCTTTGCCGCAGTCGTCGCAGTACCATACCGGGATGCGGTGGCCCCACCAGAGCTGACGGGAAATACACCAATCATGGATGTTGGACAGCCACTGCACATAGGTCTTGGAGAAACGTTCCGGTACGAACTTGGTCTTGCCGGAGGTGACAGCGTCCATAGCCGGGCCTGCCAGCGGTTTCATCTTCACGAACCACTGCTGGGTGGTCATCGGTTCTACGATGGTCTTGCAGCGAGAGCAATGGCCCACAGCATGCTTGGTTTCTTCGATCTTCACCAGGAGGCCGGCAGCTTCGAAATCAGCGATGATGGCTTTTCTGGCTTCATAACGATCCATGCCGCAGTATTTGCCGGATTTCTCATTCATCGTGCCATCTTTATTCATGATGACGATGGTCGGCAGGTCATGTCTCTGGCCCACTTCAAAGTCGTTCGGGTCATGAGCCGGGGTGATCTTCACGCAGCCGGTGCCGTATGCCATGTCTACATATTCATCGGTAATGATCGGGATCTCGCGGCCGGTGCCTGGGAGAGCGACCATCTTGCCCACCAGATCTTTATATCTTTCATCTTCCGGATTCACTGCTACCGCCGTATCGCCGGGGATGGTTTCCGGACGGGTGGTAGCGATCTGGATGTATCTGCCCTCTTCGCCTACGATGGGGTAGTTGAAATACCAAAGATGGCCCACTTCATCCTCATGCTCTACTTCGATGTCGGAGAGCGCGGTCTGGCAGCGGGGGCACCAATTGGTGATGCGGAATCCCTGGTAAATCAGTCCCTTTTCATAGAGGGAAACGAAAACTTCTCTGACCGCGCGCGCGCAGATGTCATCCATGGTGAAACGTTCACGCTGCCAGTCGCAGGAGGAGCCCAGACGGCGGATCTGCAGGCCGATGCGGTTGCCGTATTTCTCCTTCCACTGCCATACGCGATCCAGGAATTTCTCGCGGCCCAGGTCGTACTTGTTCAACCCTTCTTCGGCGATTTCTTTTTCTACCTTGACCTGGGTAGCGATGCCGGCATGGTCTTTGCCTGGGAGCCACAGCACATTGAAGCCCTGCATTCTCTTGTAACGGATCAGGATATCCTGCAGGGTATTATCCAATGCGTGGCCCATGTGCAGCTGGCCTGTGACATTCGGCGGCGGGAGGACGATGCTGTAAGGTTCCTTTTCGGAATCCGGTTCATCATGGAATACGCCATGTTCTTCCCAGAAATCGTACCATCTTTGTTCGATCGCACTGGGATCATATTTGCCAAGGTCTTTCATATCTGCCATATGTTTCACTCCTAAAAAATAAAAAATCTCCTCCATCCACATAGGACGAAAGAGTGCTTCCGCGGTACCACCTAACTAATCTTTTAGATCGCTCATTTGCGTGTAACGTGCGCCACGGACAGATCTCGCTGCCAGCTCCGGGGTGACCTATTGTTTCCTTCCTGCCGCCATCTCAGCACCGGCGACTCTCTTGGAGAAATTCCGCAACTTCTTCCCTTCCCTGCTTTTCACATACATGTGTATGATAGCAGGATTTTGGGAGAAAAGCAAGGGGAAAAGTGATCAGTGATTAGTGAGCAGTGATCAGGAATTGGAGGCAGTTGCGGGCATGGGCGAATGTGGGAGTTAGCATATTAGTAGTCGGTAATCGGTAGTCGGTGCATCCAAGCCTTCTTTGGGAAGAAGGTGCCCATAGGGCGGATGATGGTTAGTTCGTAGTCTATGGCCTAATCACGCGTACCTACTTTCCCACATCCGTTATCCGTATAACCGTATAACCGTTAACCGTGCATGCTACCACTAGCGAGCCGTGAAGTGATAACATCTTGCACAGAAGGTATACTGCTCCATGACTCGTCATCAGTAAAAGAGCCGGTAGACGGTTACACGGTAAACGGTTCACGGTAGTGAGAAAGCAGTCAAATGCGAACCGACTACCGACCACCGAATACCGAATACGCCCACTCCCCTACGGTTTCCCCATCTCTCCTTTTCTCACATGGCTCATATAGACCTTTACCCCCAGGAGCAACTGCACAGCGCCGGCGGCGGCGTAGACTTCCCAGATGCCCGAGGCCATGGAGATAGCAGCGGAGGCCAGGGGGCCGCACATATTTCCTACTTGCTGGGCCGTATTGAAGAGGCCAAAGACGCGGCCGCGGAAATCATCAGGGGTGTACATCACCATAGCCGCATTGAGAGAGGGATTCGTACCGATGACAAAGCAGCCCACCAGGAATTGACAGATGCCAAAGCCGATGATAGAGTCCGGGATGGCTTGGGCCATGGTGATCACGCCGGCAGCCAAGAGGGTGAGACAGATGGCGAAGTAATACCCCTTCGTCTGGCCGAATTTTCCCCATAGCGTGGTAGTCAGCGCCCCCGCAAAGCCACCGCTGGACATGATGATGCCGGAGATAAGTTCTACATTGCCGTAGCCCGCGAGAAGTTTGCCCACATAGAGCGCCGTCACCGGTTGGATCATGAGGATCGTAGTCTGGAGGCACATGGCGATCACCAGGATTTCCCTGAGATGCGTATTTCCATAGGCGTAGGATAGGTCTTTGAAAATCGATGTTTGTGCCGCCTTTTTCGTTTCCATAGGCCCTATTTCTTTGACATACAAAATCACCAGCAGCGCCACCACCCACAGGAAGGCCGCGGAAATATAGAAGGAATTTCGCATGCCGATGAGGTGCGCCAGGACACCGCCCACGAGAGGCCCGGCGATGCCGCCTACCACCAGGGCAGTCTGCCCCATGCCAAGGGTGGCGCCTAGCTTTTTCGGGTCCGCGCTGACGGAAATGATGGCCATGGAAGCCGCCACAAATCCATTCGCAAAGCCCTGGAAGGCGCGAGCGCCCAAGAGCTGGTACTCATTCTGTGACATGCCGCAGAAAAGATAGGAAAATCCCAAAAGCACCGCCGCGCGGATGGCCATTTTCTTTTTCCCTTTGGTATCCGCCATTTTGCCCCAGATGGGCCCCATGATGGCGGCCACGAAAAAGCAAATGGAGAAGACCAGTCCAGACCACAGCGCGATGCGATCATCCGGCACGCCCATTTCCAAAAGGTAGAGCGGTAGGAAGGGAATCACCATGGTGTACCCGATGGCCACCAGAAACATGCTGGCGATGAGGATTACAATATTTTGTTTATGCTTCGTAGAAGGTTCTCCTTTCCTACTCGCTTAATCAGTGGTTCCTTAACCATTTCAAAGCATCGTCGATCATATTCGTAGTGACGAAATGTCCCAGCCGCGGATAGGTCACCCGCATGGCATGCCCGCCGGCCTGCTGCAGCGCTTCATAAAAATGCGCCTGGGCTCTGGGGTCCACGGAGATATCCGCCTCTCCATTGGTCATGAAGATGGGGAGATGTTTCATTTCCTCTACACGGGAAATCGGCTGCTTGTCTGCGAGCACATCATAAAGCGGCCAATCCCGCGTGACGGCGAGGCCAAAGCGGGCCTGCATGAAAAGATGGCTAAGGAGCCAGTCGCCGGAGCCATTGAAGGAAATCACCGATTTCATAGTGTCCGGATAGGCCGCCGCGATGCCGAGCACCGACATGCCGCCCATAGAGTGACCGGCGAGCACCGGTTTGTCGTAGCCTTTTTCTTTGAGGAAATCCAAAAGCTTGGGATACTCTTTGATATTTTGCAGGATGGTCTGCCAGAAAATCGGATAATCTTCGGCTGCATAGTAATCAGTAAGCGCGTCCCTTTCGCCATGATGCATAGCGTCGGCCACAAAAACCGTGAAGCCATGGAGCGCAAAAATGGCCGCCTTCGTGGTCTGGAACTCCGCCCGGCTGCTCCACCCATGATAGAGCAGGAGCGCCTTCCCCTCTTCCCGCACCGGATGGATGACATGGACAGGGATATCCTCGCAATATACTTTCTCAGTCTTTAGCTGCAGCATGGTCTTGTCCTTTCAATTCCGGATGCAAACGATCCGTCCATTTCCAGCGGTTATGAAGCCAGAACCATTCCTCTGGATATGCGCGAATCCACGCCTCCAAGCGCCGATTGATTTTGTCGGTGATATTCTGGATGGCTTCCTTCTTCTTCAGCCCCTCATCCGCCGTGATGGGATCATCGATAAAGATTTCATAAGTAAAAGGCCCGGTCTGATGGATCAGCGCCGTCATCACCGGCAGATCGCAAAGGAGCGAGAAATGGGCCGGCCCGGTGGCGGTCAGCGTCTTCTGTCCCAGGAAATCAGAAAGCACGCCCGTGTCCCCCGGGTCCTGGTCACAGAGAAGCCCTACGAAATAGCCTTGCTTCAAGCGGCGCAGCATATCTCGGATACCGCTCTTGTACTCCACCGCCTGCCCCGGCATGGAGCGATACTCACAAAGGAATTGGTCAAACTCCTTATTCTTCTGCTTCATGGCCACTGAAAGAAGCGGATAACCATAGAGCGCCAGCGCCGCGCCTTCCACTTCCCAGTTGCCGCAGTGGGTCGCCGCCAGGATGCAGCCCTTCCCGCTCTCCTTGATGGCGTCCAGCTTTTCCTTCCCATGGATCGTCACATGGTCTTTGATATTTTCCTTCGTCAGAAGTGGAAATCGGAACATCGAGACGCCCAGGTGTCCGAAGCGCACAGACGATGCCTTGGCGATACGCTCCGCCTCTCTCTCGTCAGAAGTGATTCCCGTGCGCAAAACATTTTTGACCGCCAGCGTCTTGCGGCGCTTTGGCACTAAGAGCCAGAAAAATTTTCCCAAGCCATTGCCAAATTTAACAGCATTTTTTTCCGAAAGCCCACAGCAAAAAGCGCCCAAGCCTTTGAGTAATGTATAGGTACCTTTCATAATGTCATGACCTCGTTGTGATAAAATAAATTTTCTCTATTGTATCATTTTTCGCGGGAATTTTCTGCAAAAAGGGATAAGGCGCGCAAGCCTTCTTTGGGAAGAAGGTGCCCGAAGGGCGGATGATGGGTAATTAGTAGTCGGTGGTCGGTGGTCGGTGGTCGGTAGCCCCCGCGCG
>CAVEMF010000066.1:0-8356 GCA_963616715.1 Ruminococcus bromii
GTGTATATAATAGTATGTAAAAAGTTTTCGAGAGAGGGCAAGGGAGTTCTTTGAGGTTCCTTGCTTCTTTTTGCCAAAGCTTAGCATGCATTTTTTATGAAAGGGTGAGGCGAGGAATGCCGAACAGCAAGATGTTCAGACCTGTCCAGGTAGGTAAGAAGAAAAGATATACCTATGCCAGATCACAGGAAGTACTGAAGATGCCCCATTTGCTTGACCTGCAGACGAAGTCTTATGAATGGTTCTGCAAGGAAGGCTTGGCGGATGTTTTCGCAGATATTTCTCCTATCGAGGATAGCGCGAAGAAGTGGGCTCTGCACTTTGGAGATTTCTATTTCAAAGAAGGCAAGTACAATATCGAACAGTGCAAAGCGAAGGATGTCAATTATTCTGCTCCGCTGTATGTAAAGGTTCGTCTGGAAAATAAGGAAACCGGTGAGCTGAAGGAACATGATCTGTTCATGGGCGATTTCCCGGTGATGACCGATACCGGTACATTCATTATCAATGGTGCGGAACGTGTCATCGTATCTCAGCTCGTTCGTTCCCCGGGCGTGTATTACAAGAGAGAGCGCGATGCTTTCGATAAGGAAATCTACACGGCGCAGCTGATCCCGAACCGCGGCGCTTGGATCGAACTGGAATCGGATCCGGCAGGGTCTCTCTCTGTCCGCATCGACCGCAACCGCAAGATGCCGGTCACTGTGCTGATCCGTGCGCTGGGCTATTCTTCCAATGAAGATATCCTGGAGCTTTTCGACCATGATATCCACATCGAAAGAACGCTGGAAAAGGATAGCACCACTGACAGAAAGTCTGCTCTCATTGAAATTTACCACAAGCTTCGCCCCGGCGAACCGGCTACGGAAGACAGCGGTACCACACTGCTGAACAATTTCTTCTTCGACCCGCGCCGCTATGACCTGGCGAAGGTTGGCCGTTATAAGCTGAATAAGAAGCTGGCTTGGAAGAATCGTCTTCTGGGACACAGAATCGATGGCCCGATCGTCAATATGGATACCGGCGAAGTGGTGATCGAAGGAAATAGCATCATCGATGCAGAGGCTATCAAGCTGATCGAGGAGAGCGGTGTATTCTCTTCCAATGATCAGGTAGAAGTGATGACGCAGAAGGATGACGGCACCTTGGTCAAGGTGATTTGCTCTTCCGGAAATCGTGACGACAACTACCGCACGCTGGATACCTGCGATATTATTTCCTGCATCGACTATCTCTTGAACATGATGCAGGGCTATGGCAAGAGCGACGATATCGACCATCTGGGCAACCGCCGCGTACGCTGCGTAGGCGAACTTCTGCAGAACCAGTTCCGTATCGGTCTGACCCGTATGGAAAGAGTGGTTCGCGAAAGAATGACCACCCAGGACCAGGACAAGATGACTCCCCAGGCGCTGGTAAATATCCGCCCGGTCGTAGCTGCTATCAAGGAATTCTTCGGAAGCTCCCAGTTGTCCCAGTTCATGGACCAGACGAACCCATTGGCTGAATTGACCCACAAGCGTCGTCTCTCCGCATTGGGCCCGGGGGGTCTCTCCCGTGAACGTGCAGGCTTCGAAGTCCGCGACGTACACTATTCTCACTATGGCCGTATGTGCCCGGTAGAAACCCCTGAAGGTCCGAACATCGGTCTGATTTCTTCCCTGTCCAACTACGGTATCATCAATAAATACGGTCTCATCGAGACGCCGTACCGCCTGATCAATCAGGATACCCACACTGTCACCAATGAATGTAAGTATGTCACTGCTGACATTGAAGAAGATAAGATCATCGCCCAGGCCAGCGAACCTTTGGACGCGGAAGGCCACTTCATTCATAAGAATGTAGCCAGCCGCCGCGGCCCGGACGTATTGGAAGCAGAGCCGGAAGAAGTCAAGCTGATGGACGTATCTCCGAAGCAGGTCGTTTCTATCGGTACCTCTCTGATTCCATTCCTCGAACACGACGATACGAACCGTGCCCTCATGGGTGCGAACATGCAGCGTCAGGCTGTGCCGCTGCTCCGTCCGGAAGCGCCGCTTGTCGGCACCGGTATGGAATGGGTAGCCGGTCAGGACTCCGGTGTCTGCATCCTCGCGAAGAAGGGCGGCACCGTAGAGCGTATCACCGGCCGTCAGATCATCGTGAGAAATGATGATGACGAGCTGGACACCTACGACGTGATCAAGTTCATGCGTTCCAACCAGTCCACCTGCATCAACCAGCACATCCTCGTTTCCAAAGGCGAACGTGTCGAAGCCGGCGATACTCTGGCTGACGGCATGGCTACCGATGGCGGCGAATTGGCGCTGGGCCACAATGTGCTGGTAGCCTTCGTATCTTGGGAAGGGTACAACCACGAAGACGCCGTTCTGATTTCCGAACGTCTCTGCAAGGATGACCTGTACACCTCCATCCACATCGAAGAATACGAATGCGACGCCCGCGACACGAAGCTGGGCGAAGAAGAAATCACCCGTCAGCTGTCTTCTGTTTCTGAAGACGCTGTGAAATACCTGGACGAAAACGGCATCATCATGGTCGGTGCTGACGTTCGCCCCGGCGATATCCTGGTCGGCAAGGTCACCCCGAAGGGCGAAACCGAACTGACTCCGGAAGAAAGACTCCTCCGCGCTATTTTCGGCGACAAGGAAAGAGAAGTCCGCGACACGTCCCTGCGCGTACCGCATGGCGAATTCGGTAAGGTCGTAGACGTGAAGGTCTTCACCCGTGAAAATGGCGATGAGCTGGCTCCCGGCGTGAACAAGCTGGTCCGCGTATACATCGCACAGAAACGTAAGATCCGTGAAGGCGATAAGATGGCAGGTCGTCATGGTAACAAGTGCGTATGCTCTCGTATCATGCCGGCAGAAGATATGCCATTCACCGCTGATGGCCGTCCGGTCGATCTGGTACTGAATCCTCTGGGCGTACCGTCTCGAATGAATATCGGCCAGATCCTGGAAATCCATCTGTCTTGGGCTTGCCATATGCTCGGTGAAGAAATCCAGGCAGCTATGGCAGCCGGCGAAGGCAGTGCAAAATATGAAGAAATGAAGCAGCGTCTCATCGACTGCGGCTATGATTTCGATACCTACGGCATGCCGGAACCGACCGAGTCGGGCATCCACATCGCTACCCCGGTATTCGACGGCTGCCGAGATGAAGACTTGGCAGCGACCCTGAAGGCAGCAGGCCTGCCGCCGAATTCCAAAGCCGACCTCTATGATGGCCGTACCGGTGAAAAGCTGGACAACCAGGTCACCATCGGCTGGAAATACATGCTGAAGCTCCACCATCTGGTAGACGACAAGATCCACGCTCGCTCCACCGGTCCATACTCCCTGGTTACCCAGCAGCCACTGGGCGGCAAGGCGCAGTTCGGCGGCCAGCGTTTCGGCGAAATGGAAGTTTGGGCACTGGAAGCATACGGTGCCGCATACACCCTGCAGGAAATCCTGACTGTGAAGTCCGACGATGTCATTGGCCGTGTGAAGGCTTATGAAAAGATCGTCAAAGGCGAAAATATCCCGAGCCCGGGCGTACCGGAATCTTTCAAGGTCCTCATGAAGGAACTCCAGTCCATCGGCCTCGACGTCCGTATCCTGAACGAAAACGGCGACGAAGTCATCCTGAAGGAATTGGACGAAAGCGATCTGGAACAGGGCTACGGCAGCGGCCAGCCTTGGCATAAAGATGAACTGAAAGAAGCTATGGAAGGTGACGACGCTGTTTCCAACTCCAGAAGCGCCATGGAAACATCCATGAATGGCGGCGAAGTAGCGGTAGATAATGACGTGGCTTCCTTCAATGACACACTGGAAGCAGAAGTCAATGCACCCATCGACGAAGAAGCCGGATTTGGCGAAACTGATCTCGATACTGAATTTGGCTTTAACGGATTCGGAAGCCAGGAAGACTGATTCCGGAAAGGAGCGCTATACAATTGTTAGATGTAAATGAATTCGACTCCATGAAAATCGGTATCGCTTCTCCGGAAAAGATCCTTGAGTGGTCTCACGGGGAAGTGACTAAGCCGGAAACCATCAATTACAGAACCCTGAAAGCCGAAACTGACGGCCTCTTCTGTGAAAAGATTTTCGGACCGACCAAAGACTGGGAATGTAAGTGCGGCAAGTACAAGAAGATGCGTTACAGAGGCACCGTGTGCGATAAGTGCGGCGTCGAAGTGACCTCCTCCAAAGTGCGCCGTGAACGCATGGGCCATATTTCCCTGGCCTGCCCGGTATCTCATATCTGGTATTTCAAGGGCACGCCGTCCCGCATCGGCCTGATCCTTGAAATCTCCCCCCGCCAGCTGGAAAGAGTCCTCTATTTCGCAGCCTACATCGTCCTGGATCCGGGCGAAACGAACCTGTCCAAGTGCCAGGTCCTGAACGAAAGCGAATACCAGGCTGCCGTAGCGGAATATGGCAAGAAGTCCTTCAAAGCCCAGATGGGCGCCGAAGCTATCCAGTACCTCCTGAAGGAACTGGACCTGCCGAAGCTGGAAGTGGCTCTGCAGAAAGAAATCGAAGAAGGCAGCGGCCAGCGCAAGATGCGTTGCATCCGCCGTCTCGAAGAAGTAGAAGCTTTCCTGCAGTCCGGCAACAAACCGGAATGGATGATCATGACCGTTCTGCCGGTCATCCCACCGGATCTGCGTCCGATGGTACAGCTCGATGGTGGCCGTTTCGCTACCTCCGACCTGAATGATCTCTATCGCCGCGTCATCAATAGAAATAACCGTCTGAAACGCTTGATGGAACTGGGCGCACCGGAAATCATCATCAGAAACGAAAAGCGCATGCTCCAGGAAGCAGTGGATGCGCTCATCGATAACGGCCGTCGCGGCCGTGCGGTATCCGGCCCGGGCAACCGCCCGCTGAAATCCCTTTCCGATATGCTGAAAGGTAAGCAGGGCCGTTTCCGTCAGAACCTGCTCGGTAAACGTGTCGACTACTCCGGCCGTTCCGTAATCGTAGTAGGTCCGGAACTGAAAATGTACCAGTGCGGTCTGCCGAAGGAAATGGCTATCGAGCTCTTCAAGCCGTTCATCATGCATGAACTGATCAAGAGAGGCGTAGCAAGCAACCTGAAAGCAGCACGCAAGAAGGTAGACAAGCTGGCTCCGGAAGTCTGGGATGTCCTCGGCGATGTCATCAAAGAACACCCGGTACTCCTGAACCGCGCACCTACCCTGCACCGCCTCGGCATCCAGGCCTTCGAACCAATCCTTTGGGAAGGCCGCGCCATCAAATTGCATCCATTGGTATGCCCGGGCTACAACGCCGACTTCGACGGTGACCAGATGGCTTGCCATCTGCCGCTGTCCGTAGAAGCACAGGCCGAAGCTCGCACACTGATGCTCTCTATTAACAACATCCTGTCCACGAAAGACGGCAAACCTGTCGCTATTCCTTCTCAGGATATGATCCTCGGCGCTTACTACCTCACCATCGTAGAAACCGCCAACGATACGAAAGTCGAATTCACCGAAGAAGAAAAGAAAGCCAATCCGAAGGCGAAATTCGATGTCATGAAGCAGTGGAAAGTAGCGGAAGATGAAATGGATTCCTCCAAGCTCCACTCCTTCAATGGCTATGACGAAGTCATGCTGGCTTACACCCTCCATGAAATCAAAATCCATGATTTCATCAAGGTTCACATCCCGAAGGAAGACCGTCCGGACGGATTTAATGAAAGCGATGACGATCTCGTCATCACCACTCCGGGCCGCCTGATTTTCAACTATGCGATCCCGAGAGAACTCCGTTTCTTCTACAAACGCCATGAAAAGCGGGTAGATGAAAACGGCAACACCTACATCGTAGAAAACAATGGCCTCGGCGTCACCATCGGCAAAAAAGCCATGGGCAAGCTGGTCAATGACTGCTTCAAGAAGCTGGGCTTCAAAGCCACCGGCGACCTCCTGGACTCCGTCAAAGCACTGGGCTTCCACTACGCGCTGGTATCCGGTATTTCCATCGGCATCTATGACGTCGCTGTACCACCGGAAAAAGACAAGATCCTCGCTGACGGCGATGCGAAAGTCGATCAGATCAAGAGATTCTTCCGCCGTGGCCTCATGACCGACGACGAAAGATACAGAAGAGTCGTCGAAGTATGGAGCAAGAAGACCGACGAAGTCGGCGCTGCTATGAAGAGCTCCATGGTGAAGTTCAACCCGCTGACCATGATGGCCCAGTCCGGCGCCCGCGGTAATGATAACCAGATCCGCCAGCTGGCCGGCATGCGCGGCCTCATCGCCGATACCTCCGGTAAGACCGTAGAACTCCCGGTAAAGGCAAACTTCCGCGAAGGCCTCACCGTCCTCGATTACTTTACCTCTTCCCACGGCGCCCGCAAAGGCTTGGCCGATACCGCGCTCCGTACCGCCGACTCCGGTTACCTCACCCGTCGTCTGGTTGATGTATCCCAGGATGTCATCGTTCGTGAAGAAGACTGCGACGTACAGGTACTGAACTTCGACAGAGAACAGAGCATCATCGCTTCCGCTCCGGCCGTGAAGAACATCATCATGAAGCTGAAGCCGGAACTCTTGGGCACCGTCCTCGATGAAGACGTACTGGACCGCAGAAATGGAAATATCCTCCTCGTCAAAGGCAAGACCCTGGACGCTGACGATATCACCCTTCTGAACCGTCACCTCGTAGAAACCATCACCGTCATCGTACCGAGTGCAGAAGGCGCCGGCGCTGAAGACCCGATCACCTACGATCTCGGCACCACCGATGCAGTGGCTGAATACAATCGCGCTATGCGTCATCACCTGGAAGCACACTTCAAGGGCAAGCTCCTCGAAGAAGATGCTCTTGATCGTGAAGGCCGCGTAGTCATCCCGGCAGGCACCGAAATCACCCAGGAAGTGGCTGAACAGATCCTCTCCTCCGATATCCCGGTACTCAAAGTCCGCATGGACGAAGCCGAAGGCGTAGAAGTATCCCTCATCGAAGAAAAAGGCCAGCCCATCGAATCCCTGGCAGACCGTATCGCAGGCCGCTGCCCGCTGGAAGATATCGTAAATCCGCAGACCGGCGAAATCATCGCGAAGAAGAACGAAGAGATTTCCGACAGCCAGGCTGAAGAAATCCAGAAATACTACGACAAACTGAAAGTCCGCTCCATCCTCACCTGCCGCTCCGCTCACGGCGTATGCGCGAAGTGCTATGGCAGAAACCTGGCAACCGGCCGTCACGTAGAAATCGGCGAAGCAGTCGGCATCATCGCTGCCCAGTCCATCGGCGAACCGGGTACCCAGCTGACCATGCGTACCTTCCATACCGGCGGCGTAGCATCAGCAGAAGATATCACCCAGGGTCTTCCACGTGTCGAAGAATTGTTCGAAGCCAGAAAACCAAAGGGCAATGCCATCATTTCCCGTATCGACGGCGTGGTATCCATCGCCAGCGCAGAAGATAACCCGAATGTCAAAGTGATCACCATCACCAATGAAAACGGCGAATCCGAAAGCGAAAAGATCCCGGTAGCGAAGAAGATTTCCGTCTCCAATGGCGAAGTTATCAAAGCCGGCACCCGCCTCTTTGAAGGTAACGTAAACCCCCACGACATCCTCGATGTCCTTGGCGTACAGGCTACCCAGAACTACATCGTAAAAGAAGTACAGAAGGTATACCGCAGCCAGGGCGTAGAAATCAATGATAAGCACATCGAAATCATTGTTCACCAGATGCTCCGTAAGATCAAAATTACCGAACCCGGCGGCTCCCCGTGGCTCCCCGGCGAGACTGTGGACATCGTAGCCTTCCGCGCTATGAATGAACGCCTCGAAGACGAAGGCAAAGAAAAAGTCCAGGGCGAAAACCAGCTCCTCGGTACCACCAAGGCAGCTCTCGCCACCGACTCCTTCCTCTCTGCTGCATCCTTCCAGGAAACCACCAGAGTCCTCACCGAAGCGGCGATCAAAGGCAAAGAAGATCCGCTCCTGGGCCTCAAGGAAAATGTCATCATCGGCAAACTCATCCCGGCCGGTACCGGCATGTCCCGCTACCGCAAACTCGATGTGATCCACCACGGTGAATCCTTCGAATCCGGCATGGACTAATCTGAATTCAAAAAAGAGCTGTGATTTTTTCACAGCTCTTTTTTGATTGCCCACTATCGTACCTCCTTCCCCTGGAAGGAGGGCGACGGCCTTGGCTGTGGAGGTTGGCCTTCCGCTGGAAGAGGGGGCCCGAAAGGCGGGTGATGAACTGAGTGATCAGTGATCGGTAGTCAGTGATCAGGACGCATTTGGCTGCTTCGTCATAGCTATGAGCTTTGAGCTAGGGAACCACTGATTAAATCGAAGATTCAAAAATCATAAGAATTTTTA
>CAVEMF010000067.1:0-8273 GCA_963616715.1 Ruminococcus bromii
AAAAAACTTTGCGAAAAGAGAAGTTTGTTTGATTCATCGAAAAAACTTTGCGAAAGGAAAAGTTTATTTGATTCATCAAACAAACTTTGTGGAAGAAATTTCTTCGACTCATCAAAAAACTTTTTGAGCCGCGCCATTTATGGTAAAATAGCAATGTATTGTAGCTATTTTCATTTCTGACTGTAGCCGAAAGGCGGAAAGCAAGGAAGGAGTGTTGAACTTGTCTGATATCAGACGTTTGTACGTGAGAAAGAAGGCGGGTTTCCGTCAGGGGGAAGAGAGCTTGACCGCTGCTCTTCGCGAGGTACTGGGAGATCGCATCGAGGGATGCGGGATTTATCATCGCTATGATGTGGACGGCCTGTCCGACGCGGATTATGAGAAGGCAGTAGCCACTGTGTTCTCGGAGCCGCCGGTGGATGAGACGGCGTCCGCATTGCCCAAGGGCGACTTGGTGATGGCTGTGGAATTCCTCCCGGGGCAGTATGACCAGAGAGCGGACTCGGCAGAGCAGTGCCTGGCCATCGTGACGGGCAAGGACGGCGCGCGGGTGCGTTGCGCTTTGGTGTACACCTTTGACGGCCATTTCGCAGAAGGGGACCGGGAGAAGATTTTGAAATTCCTGGTGAACCCGGTGGAGTCGAGAGAAGCGAGCTTGGCGGAAGCAGAGACTTTGGATCTTCCTATCGAGGACCCGAAGGCGGTGCCGGTGGTGGAAGGCGTGAGAAATCTGGATGATGCAGGCATCGATGCGTTGATTTCCTCTATGGGCCTGGCCATGAGCCACGGGGATCTGGCGATGATCCGTGATTATTTCCGTGATGAAGAGAAGCGCGACCCTACGGTGACGGAAATCCGCGTGCTGGATACCTATTGGTCTGACCATTGCCGTCACACCACATTCTCCACGAAGCTTTCGGCTATCGATGTGGAAGAGGGCAAGTTTGCAGCTCCGATTTCCAAAGCGCTGAAGGAATACGAAGAGACCCGCATCCATCTCTACGGCGCGGATACGAAGCGCCCGGTGACCCTGATGGATATGGCCACCGCCGCTGTGAAGGCGCTCCGCAAGGAAGGCAAGCTGGAAAATCTGGACGCTTCGGAAGAAGTGAATGCTTGCACCATCAAAGTCAAGATCGATACCATCGATGGGCCGGAAAATTGGCTCCTCCTTTTCAAGAATGAAACCCACAACCACCCGACGGAAATCGAACCATTCGGCGGCGCAGCGACTTGCCTTGGCGGCTGCATCCGCGATCCGTTGTCGGGCCGTTCCTATGTATACCAGGCGATGCGTGTCACCGGCGCCGGCGACCCGAGAGCTGCCCTCTCCGACACGTTGCCGGGCAAGCTTCCGCAGAAGAAGATCGTCCTGGAAGCGGCCAAGGGCTATAGCTCCTACGGCAACCAGATCGGCCTCGCGACCGGGGAAGTCAAGGAATACTACCACCCGGGCTTTGTGGCAAAGCGCATGGAAATCGGTGCTGTCGTCGCTGCGGCTCCGGAGGATCATGTGATCCGTCTCTCCCCGACGCCGGGGGATGTAGTCATCCTGGTCGGCGGCCGCACGGGCCGTGACGGCATGGGCGGTGCTACCGGTTCTTCCAAGGAACTCAATACCGAATCCATCGAAACCTGCGGCGCAGAAGTGCAGAAGGGCAATCCTTTGACCGAAAGAAAGATCCAGTGCCTCTTCCGCCGCGGCGAAGTGACCCGCCTCATCAAGCGGTGCAATGACTTTGGCGCCGGCGGCGTGTCTGTAGCCGTAGGCGAATTGACCGAAGGCCTGGATATCAATCTGGACAAGGTACCGAAGAAATATGAAGGCCTCGACGGCACAGAGCTGGCTATTTCCGAATCCCAGGAACGTATGGCGGTGGTCGTAAGAGCGGAAGACGCTGAGCAGTTCATCCGTTTCGCTTCCGAAGAAAATCTGGAAGCCACCATTATTGCCGACGTGACCGACACGAAGCGCCTGGTGATGAAGTGGAGAGGCGAAAAGATCGTCGATATTTCCAGAGCTTTCCTGGATACCAATGGCGCTATGCAGGTGAAGGAAGCCCACATCGCAAAACCCGACGATGCCGGTTATTTCCATAAAGAAGAAGTGACAGATATCAAAGGCACTTGGCTTTCCGCTATGGCGGACCTGAATAACTGCTCCCAGCAGGGCCTGGTGGAACGCTTCGACTCCACCATCGGCGCCGGCACCGTGCTGATGCCTTTCGGCGGCAAATACCAGAAGACCCCGTCTGACGGCATGGCTGCGAAGTTCCCGGTACGCCGCGGCGAGACCGACAGCACCAGCTTCATGGCCCACGGCTTTGATCCGGAGCTGGCGTCCTGGAGCCCCTTCCACGGCGCTGTCTATGCGGTGCTCCTCTCGGTGACCCGCCTGGTGGCTATGGGCGCTGACTGGAGAAAAGCGTATCTGACGCTCCAGGAATATTTCGAAAAACTGACTGACAAGACCAGCTGGGGCAAGCCGGCAGCTGCGCTCCTGGGTGCTTTCCACATGCAGGAAACCTTGGGCCTTGGCGCTATCGGCGGCAAAGACTCCATGAGCGGTACCTTCAATGACATCCACGTACCGCCGACCCTCGTTTCCTTCGCCATTGCTCCCGGCAAAGCATCGGAAGCCGTGAGCCAGGAACTGAAGAAAGAAGGAGACGTGCTGGTGCTCTTCGGCCAGCCGAAGGACGAAGCCGGCATGCCGCTTCTGGACGTATTCAAAGCCCACGCGGATTTCCTCTATAAAGAAGTACAGGCCGGCCACATCGCAGCCATGAAGGCTGTGGAGCACGGCGGCGTGGCAGTGACAGCTGCGAAGATGGCTTTCGGCAACAAGCTGGGCGTCACCTTCGGCGAAAATCTGCCGCTCTTCAAATATTTCAGCAATTTCTACGGCGCTATTATCGTAGAAACCACACCGGAATTGGCGGCCGAATTTGCAAAGCAGCCGCACACCAAGATCCTTGGTACCGTCGGCGGCGATGCGATGAAGCTTTATGGCGAGGAAATCGCTGTGGACGACCTGCTCGCTTCCTATGAAGGCACCCTTAATCCGATCTTCCCGCGCCGCGCGAAGGATTTGGACAAAGAAGCGCCGATCCTGCCGGAAGTGAAGGCACTGCCGCAGTTCTACGTGCATACGAACCTGCCCCGTCCGCGGGTCTTCATCCCCACCATGCCGGGCAATAACTGCGAAGTGGACTGCGCGAGAGCTTTCGAAAGAGCCGGCGCGGTGACCGACATTTTCATCTTTAGAAATAGAGACGCTGAAGAATTGAAGGCTTCGGTGGACGAAATGGCAGAGCGCATCCGCCATGCGCAGATCGTCATGTTCCCAGGTGGCTTCTCTGCCGGCGACGAACCGGATGGCAGCGGCAAATTCATTGCGGCTGTATTTAGAAATCAGAAGCTCATGGAAGCCATGGAGCAGCTGCTCCACACCAGAGATGGCCTCGCCATGGGTATCTGCAACGGTTTCCAGGCGCTCATTAAATTGGGCCTCGTACCTTACGGCGAATTCAAGCCGCTGACCGACGAAGCGCCCACACTGACCTTCAATACCCTGGGCCGTCATATTTCCCGCTTCGTCACCACGAAAGTGGTATCCACCAAGTCTCCATGGCTCTCGCTTTGCGAAGTGGGCGACCTCCACTCCATCGCTATCAGCCACGGCGAAGGCCGCTTCATCGCTTCCGATGAACAGATCAAAGCCCTGGCAGCGAATGGCCAGATCGCGACCCAGTACGTCACACCGGAAGGCGAGCCGACTTATGATAGCCGCTACAATCCGAACGGCTCTTCCTGGGCCATCGAAGGCATCACTAGCCCCGACGGTAGAGTCCTTGGCAAGATGGGCCATACCGAAAGACGCGGCCAGAACGTGGCGAAGAACATCACCGGTAATCTCTACCAGCCGCTCTTTGAAGCTGGGGTGAAGTATTTCAAGGGATAAGACTGCGGAAGGGTAGTAAGCAGTGATTCCTAGAGTGAGGAGTGAGAAATGAGGAGTGAAGGTGCGGCGCGCAAATTAAGAAGCGCCGCGAGTTTGGAAATTCAGCGCGCGAACCTCTCTCCTCACTGCCGTTAACCGCTTACCGTGTAACCGTTAACAGGCTCTTTTACCAAACGGCGAGTCTTCAAGCGATATGCCTTCCGTGTAACGGTTTATTGCTCCACGGCTCGCTCTCGGTAGTATGCGCGGTAAACGGTTATTCGGTGAACGGTTCACGGTAGTGAGGA
This sequence comes from Ruminococcus bromii, assembly GCA_963616715.1. Taxonomy (GTDB): domain Bacteria; phylum Bacillota; class Negativicutes; order Veillonellales; family Dialisteraceae; genus Dialister. Next base: position 4,252 of record CAVEMF010000067.1, read on the forward strand.
AGCAGGGATGTGCGTTTCTATTTCAAAAACTTGCGCCGCTTTATGAATTGTGCGGCGCACCGCCACTCCTCACTCCTAACTCCTCACTCCTAACTTCAAAATGACGCGGCCTTATCCCTTATCCCCTATCCCTTATCCCTTTATCTCATTGACTTTCCCTTCGCTTAATGCTATATTAATCGTAGTCAAGCGATGAAGGAAAAGAGTACGATGCCGCCCCTTCGCCTAGCGAGTCCGGACAGTGAAAGCGGATAGAAGAAGGTATCAGAAGTGCGTTTCGGAGCGTGGAGGCTGAAAGAAAGTAAGCCGCCCGGGAATTCCCGTTACAGAAGAGGAGTTTTTATAGAACAAGAACTCTATGAGGCCGATGCGGCGACGCAGCGGCGAAATTGGGTGTGAATCACGAGCCTTTCGTCCCATGTGGGACGGAAGGCTTTTTATATTTGCGTCAAGGAGGGCATGATGGATTTTCGTTGTTACCGGGGGATAGTGATTAGGGGTCAGTGATCAGTGATTAGTTGGCAGGATGCGTTTGACGCAAGTGCGTACAGACTGCGAAGCCGCTACTGATACTATTACACCAACTTTTGCGGTTGCAATGCTTGCCGGTTGGCTCCAATTACTAATCACTAATCACTAATCACTGACCACTAAATCTCAGAAGTTAAAAGCACCATTACAAAAGGAGAAATCAAATGCAAAAAAATGAGGATGTAAAAAATCTAGCGCAGCAGGTGCTAGAGGAGAACAAGAACAAAAAGCAGGGGCACCAGTTTATTCTTTGGATACTGGCGCTTATCGTCGGTGCGGGCTTGGGCTGGCTAGGCATCAAGCCGCTGAATGAGCTTTTCAATTTCATCGCTACCGTATTCACGCGCCTCTTCCAATTCATCGCGGTGCCCACCATTGCGCTGGCGGTGATCACCACCTTGGCGGCCCTGGGCGGCAAGAAGGAGACTGGCCGCATCTTTGCCCATGCCGTAGTCTACACGCTTCTCACCACCGTCTTTGCGTCGGGCATCGGTCTTGCGCTCTATCTTTGGGTGGCGCCGGGAAATCTTCCCTCTGACATCGTAGGCGCCGGCGCGGCAGCGGTGCCGGATAAGCTGGGCGCTATGAGCTACTATGATCACATTTTGAATGTGGTGCCAAACAATATGCTGCAGCCATTCCTCTCGGGCAATGTGCTTTCCGTGATGCTCATCGCCGCCGCCTTCGGCTTAGGCCTCGCCTTCATGCCGCGGACAGAAAATAGAGAGACGCTTCTGAAAGGGATCCAGGGCTTCCAAGAGCTCCTCTTCACTTTGATCAAAGCGCTCCTCGCTGTCCTTCCGGTGGGCATCCTTGCTTTTGCCGCCCAGCTGTCGGCGCAGATCGAAGCTGGCGTCATCGTAGGCGCTTTGGGAAAATACACTTTGGTCATCATGGCCAGCAACGCCATTCAATTCTTTATTGTGCTCCCGCTCTTCCTTTTGGCTAGAGGCCTCAATCCTTTGGATGTATTCAAGAAAATGTCTCCCGCCATCGCTGTGGCTCTCTTCACCAAGAGCTCGGCCGGCACGCTCCCGGTGACCCTGGCCTCGGCGGAGAAAAATCTCAAAGCGAATCCCAAGGTTTCCCGTTTCGTTCTTCCCATCTGCACCACCATCAATATGAATGGCTGCGCGGCTTTCATCTTGATCACTTCCCTCTTCGTGATGCAAAATGCAGGTTTTGAAATCTCCATGTCCACCATGATCACCTGGCTTCTGGTCTCCGTCCTGGCAGCGGTAGGAAACGCCGGCGTCCCCATGGGTTGCTATTTCCTCACCCTCTCCCTCATGAGCGGCATCGGTGCTCCCATCGGCCTCATGGGCATCATCCTTCCCATCTACACCATCATCGACATGGTGGAGACCGCCGAAAACGTCTGGTCCGACTCCTGCGTCTGCGCCATGGTGGATAGGGACTTAGATGGAAAGATTTGATTTCGGAAATCAGCGATAAGGTGCGCTGCAAAAGTGAGGAGTGAGGAGTGGAGGTGCGCCGCACAATTCATAAAGCGGCGCGAGTTTTTGAAATAGAAACGCACGTACCTGCTTCCCCACATCCGTTAACCGTTTACCGTATAACCGATAACCGCGCATACTACCGATAACGAGCCGTGGAGTAATAAGCTCTTGTACAGAAGGTATATCGCTTGAAGGCTCGCTATCGGTAAAAGAGCCGGTTAACGGTTACACGGTAAACGGCTAACGGTAGTGAGGAAGCAGCTAAACGCGCGCTGACTTTCCAAACTCGCGGCGCTTCTTAATTTATGCGCCGCACCACCACTCCTCACTCCTCACTCCTAATTTTTAAGCTTCGTGCTATAATAGGCTTATTACATCCCATTTCCATAAGGAGGAATGAAGTATGAATAGAGAAGAACGAATCAGAGCAGCTCTGGCTTCGAAGGACGTGGACCGCGTGCCGGTGGGGGCTTGGATGCATTTGTCCGAGTTCGATCAGGATCCCATTTCCTTGGCGGAAGCGGAAGTGGAGCTGACGGAGAAATATGATTTCGACTACATCAAGATGATGCCTTTCGGTCTGTATAGCACCCAGGATTTCGGAAATCAGATCACCATTTACTGCGATGCCCATAAGGAACCGATCGTGAAGAAATTCGCCATCCAGTCTGTGGAGGACTACAGCAAGGTGCATGCCATCCCGGCCATCCAGGGGACCTATGGCAAGCAGGTGGAGTTTGCCCGCGAATTGGTGAAGCGCCGCAAAGAGGGCACGCCCATCATCCAGACCATCTTCAGCCCCTTCTCCACGCTGAAGAAAATGGCCGGCGATCGTCTCCTCTCTGACATGGTGAGTGACCCCGCGGCTGTGCATCGCGCGCTCGCTGCTATCACCGCCACCACCTTGGACTTTGTAAGCTACAACATCGACGCCGGGGTAGATGGATTCTTCTTCGCTACCCAGAATGCCGTGAAGCCTATGATGACACCGGCGCAGTTTGAAGAATTTGCCGCCTTCTACGATCTCCAGGTCATCAAATCCTACGCCAAGAAGACTTGGTTCAATGTGGCCCACATCCACGGTGAAGATGTGTATTTCAAAGAAGTGGCCGATTACCCGATCAACTGCGTGAACTGGCATGATCGACACACCTTCCCGTCGTTGAAGGAAGCAAGAACCTTGACGGACAAGTGCCTCCTGGCAGGCATCAAGTCGGCACCGTACTTCGTGGATGGCGTATTGAAATACGACGACATCATCCTCGAAGGTACGCCGGAAGAAATCACCGCCCATGTAAAAGATGCCATCGAGCAGGTGGATGGCAAAGGCCTCATCCTTGGCCCCGGCTGCGTGGTGAATCCATCGGCACCGGAAGAAAATCTCATGGCTTTGAGAAAGGCTGTGGAATTGTAAGTGAGAAAAGCAGCTCCGTTGGTTGGAGCTGCTTTTGCTTTGCTTTAGTAATTAGTGGCCAGTGATCAGGGTGCGTTTGACTGCTTCTTCATAGCGAGGAGCTATGAGCTTGGAACCAGGATCTCTGCTGGAGTTAGCGAGCGTGATTGACGGCGGAGGCAGTAGGCACGTGCTTGGCGGAGGAGTCATTGGGCGCGGCGCGTTTGACTGCCTCGTTGTTGTCTCGGGGGGAGAGCTTACAAGCTCCAAGCTCCGAGCTCAAAGCTATGACGAAGCAGGCAAATGCGTCCCGACTACTGACTACTGGAAGTATCATCCGGCCTTCGGCCACCTTCTTCAGGGAAGTAGGCAAAATGGGGGAAGTAGCCAAACGCGCCCTGATCACTGACCACTGATCACTGATCACTCAAAATGATAAAAAATGTAAATCGCTTATTGAAATGATAGCTAAATGGATATGCTTTTCCATCAATCGATATGATAACCAATGAATTCCGTTTCATTCATATTATTTATTGAAAATATAATTGATACCAATTCATTAGGGGCTATTGAATTTTCTCCATGGCGCTAGTAAAATGGTACTATCAAACGCAAAGAAGCGTATCCGAATGATT
>CAVEMF010000068.1:0-7938 GCA_963616715.1 Ruminococcus bromii
TCGCAATCGGCTTTCATCCCAAATCAATGGGGCGCGCCCCTGGGGACTAAGCTACACAGACATGTATGCACAAGCGGTAGTAGCACTTACGCCCATTATCCCTTATCTCCGACATTCCTGAATGGACAAGTGCGAAGCCCGCAGGCGCGGCATTTCATAGGCGCCGGTCTTTGGGTGCAGGTAGAAATGCCGATGATGGCGGATACTGATTTCCTGGGAAATAGCATGGAGTGGTCTGTCACATGGATGCCGATTTCCTCGGCGTGGATGAGGCGGCAGAAATCTTTTTGCTGCGTCACCGGCCAATCCCCGTAGCCGGGGGAGAAGCGCCAGGTGGTTTTCTGTCCCACCTTGTGAGCATCTCGGTCGATCAAGGCATTCACCTGGTCCGCCAGGTGCTCTGTGGCTGCGGTGGCGGCGGCATCTAAGAGAAGCCCTCGGAGGTAGTCGCCATTTTTGAAATGAGACGTAGAGGCCTCCTCGATGTCATCGCCTACAGAGACCGCCAGCACCGCTACAGACCAAGCAGTCTTGAGGTGACTCTTGATGGAGCGGCCTTCCAAGGCAAGTGGCACCTCTCCTAAGATGACGCCTTGGACCGGGTCGTAGGGGAGGATCTGCCAGATGCCCTTCGGCTCGGCCAAAGCCAACGCCTCCATCACCGCCTTGTCGATTTCCTCTTGGGGAAATTCCTTCACCTTTGGCGAGAGGCCTGCATAACGCATCATTTCCTTCTTATCGATTTCGAATAAAGTCCCATTGTAGAATGGCATGAGCAAGGCCTCCTTTTTGGAAATAAAAAAATTCTCCCGCCCCAAGGGACGAGAGAATCGTGTTACCACCCAAATTCATCTGCGCATCACTGCGCAAACCTTCACAGGTACGCCGGCCGCGGCCTTGATACCCTCGCGCTATATCGGGCGTCCCCGGGCTGCTTCATGATTCGGCAGGCCTGGCTCGGAGTCCATCTTCAGCAGATACCTCTATGCTTCCTCTCACCTTTAGAAGCTCTCTGGAAAAGCTCTCTCTGCGTACTCTTCTCTTCATTGCCAATCTGTAATTACAAGTAACTATAGCATATGCCTTTTTTACTGTCAAATTTTTATAGCCTCTTTTCTTTGGGGTATGCTATGATAAGTGGAGATTAGATGAGGTGGTTTAGTGATCACTGATCACTAATCACCAAACCGATAGCGTAAAACCCATTAACCACAGGAAGGAGGCGCTTTTGTGCTATATCAGATTTTACAATTGGATTTTCCTGTCATAGATATAGAAGTCACATCGCAGGGCTTCCTAAGCGCGGTCAAAGCCATCCATGATGCGGAGCGGCTGCCGGTGTGGGGCTGCGATGCCTGTGATGAAGATTCTTTGCTGAAAGCGCTCAATGGATGGTGGACAGCGCGAAGCATCCCGAAGAGTAGAAAGAATTTACCGGATTTCCTGCGGGCTGCTGATGTAGAAACGGCAACAGCCCTGGCGTTGAAGTGCTATGGCGTCTCTCTGTCGGATTCCTATTGGATCAAGCCGCTTGGAAGCGATCTTTCTTGGGACGATGTGAATCTATTCACTCATGACTTCGCGCCGCTTTCCATGGAGTCCATTGTTTCTGCAGGCGAACGCATCAGCACCGCCGACTCGAGCCTCAATGGCGAGCTGGTGAAATATTGGAAGATCGATGGGGGAGCGCGGAAGCTTTACAAGGAAAGCACGAAGGTATACTACCAGCAAGCCTATAATGAGGTGTTCGCGTCTCGCCTGTTGGAAAAGATGGGAATCCCCCATGTGCCCTATGAGCTATGCATGCGAGAGGATATTCCCTATTCCGTTTGCCCGATTTTTACGGCTGAGGAAATAGAGTATGTCCCGGCCGTGGCCATCTTGCATGTGCGAAGGCAATGGAATCATGAAAGTGACTATACCCATTTCTTGAAATGCGCCGAAGAGCTCGGCATCCCACTCTCTTCTTCTGAAATAGACACCATGCTGGCCTTCGATTACTTCATCAATAACAGTGATCGCCATTATGGAAATTTTGGCTTCTTAAGAAATGCACGGACGCTCACCTTCCTCGGCATGGCGCCGCTCTTTGACCACGGAAACTCTATGTGGAACTTTGATTCCAATTATGACATCCGCCTCTTCAAGCAGCCGTCGAAGCCATTCCGCGCCATCCACGAGAAACAGATCCAGCTAGTCAAAGACGCCCGCTTGCCATTGGAGAAGCTCTCGGACGATTGGCTGCGAGAGGAAATCGATACTGTCTATTCCCCAAATCCACGAATGGATAGGGCAAGGATAGAACTATTGCAGGATAGAGTCTGTGCATTGAAGCATAAACTGGAAGTAGTGATCAGTAATTAGTGGTCAGGGCGTGTTTACTGATTGGCTCAGGTAGTTTGTTACAGGTCTGCCCTTTTTCTAACAAGCCTCCATCACCTTGCGCTTGCGTCTTTCCGAAGAAAGTTAGAAAGCAGCTAAATGCGCCCTGATCACTGATCACTAATCGCTGATCACTAAACCGCCACAGTTATTCATCGTAAACTTACCAAAGGAGAAAAACTATGATCGCCGGAGATATTATGCACTTGGAAGATTACAAAAATCAGTTACCCGAATTTATTTATCGCTGCCTTGTGGAAGTGAAGGCCTTTGATTTCTCTTCTCATGAGGATGGGAAATATAAAATCTGCGGCTGCGACATGGGCGTGGAGTCTCCTATGTCTGAGCCCGCGGAAGCGAGAAAGCTGGAGGGGCACAAGAAATTCATCGACATCCAGTATGAGATCGAAGGGGAAGAGGAGTGGCTCGGTGTAGAGAACCGCTTCGAAGCCGGCGAGTGCATCGAGAGCCATCCCGAGAGAGATCTCTATTTCTATAAGAGCGGTCCTTACGGGGAAACGAAGGTTTATTTCCGCGCCGGTCGCTTTGCGATCTTCTTCCCGGAGGATCTCCATCGCCCTCTGTGTGCAGGGAAGAACGGTCCCGCGAAGCTGCGCAAGGCAGTGGTGAAGGTGCCGGTGGAAAGTGTATAGCGGGAAGAACGGAGCAGGCCTTGCGTGGCAGGCTCCGTTTTTTTATTTAGTGATCAGTAATCAGTGGTCAGTGATCAGGACGCGTTTGATGTTATCCTACATTTCCTCGAATATTTCCCGAAAAAAATATCCCCCAAACGAAAGTATTTCTTTGACTTTAGGTCAAAAATTTGGTATGATAATCTACATTCAAGCATTAGCGATTTTTATAAGGAAATGCATTCTCAATGACTTCGTTGAGGCGGCGTTTCCGAAGTACTGGGGAGATGCAAACAGTACATGTAAGGGGGCAGAATATGAAATGTAAAAAGATGATGGCCGCTGTTTTGGCAGCGGGGCTGCTTCTGTCCGCGGGGCTCATGACCGGCGGATGCGGTTCTTCGAAGCAGCAGGGCCAGCAGCAGCAGGCAGTGAAGGTGACCACCTTCAAGCCATTCAAGTCGGATACGCCGATACAGAGAGAGTATACCGGCTCTATCATGGCTTTGCAGGAAGTACCGGTACGGTCCAAAGTATCCGGCACCGTCATGGAAAAGTACATCAAAGGCGGCGAGCATGTCACTGAAGGACAGCCGCTTTTCCGTTTGGATACCCGCACCTATTCCTCCAACCTGGCAGCCGCACAGGCACAGGTAGCCCAGTCCACAGCTACTTATGAAAATGCTAAACGCGACTTGGCTCGCTATGAGGAACTCATCGCGAAGGGCGCGATTTCCCAGCAAGCTTATGATAGCCAGAAGGCTGCCACCGAAGCGTACCAGGCTGTCGTGGAAGCAGCTCGCAGCCAGGCTACCATTGCTGCCGACAACCTGTCGGATACCATCGTGACCGCACCATTCACCGGCACCCTTTCCATGGATGATGTGAATATCGGCACCTTCGCTTCTGCAGGCACCACGCCGCTGGTTACGATTTCCAATGCAGACCCGCTGTATGTACAGTTCGACATGTCTGAATCGGAATATCTGTCTTTGGTGAAAAATAAGAATGGCACCGATACTCTGGGCGATGCACTGAAGATGCGCCTGGCTGATGGTTCCTACTACAAAGAAACCGGCAAGATCGTACAGATCAATCCAAGCCTCACCAGTGGTCAGCTCACCATGAAGGCGGCTTTCGAAAATCCGGATAATGTCCTTGTGCCGGGCATGTATGCCACCATCGTTTCCGATGCAGAAGTGGCAAAGGGCAGCATCCTGGTGCCCACCAAAGCTTTGGTACAGCTCTTGAATAAGGATATGCTCGATGTGGTCATCGATGGCAAGGTACAGCAGAAGGCCGTGAAGGTCGGCGCTACCTTTGGCATCTACACCATCATTGAAAGCGGTATCGATGAAAATGATGTGATCATCGTAGAAGGCCAGAACAAAGTCACCGTCGGACAGGCTGTGGCTCCGGAAGAAACGAACCGTGAAGCCCTCGAAGAAGAAGCTGTGAAGAATGTCTCCGTACAGCACGGCACAGCGGATTCCAAGAAATAAGGAGGAGCTATGGCAAATTTCTTTATTAAACGCCCTATCTTCGCTATTGTATTGGCTCTTGTCATTACGATAGCCGGGGCTCTGTGTATCTTCACGCTGCCAATCGACCGCTATCCGAAGATCACGCCGCCGCAGGTATCGGTGCATGCCAGCTACCCGGGCGCTGACTCTGAAGTCGTGGCCCAGACAGTGGCCGAAGTCATAGAGAAAAACGTAGTCGGCGTGGAAGGCTTCGACAATATGTCTTCCAGCTCGAACTCCAACGGTTCCTACTCCTTGTCCGTCCAGTTCCTCACCGGCACGGACTCCGATATGGCGACCATCCGCGTGCAGAATGGCGTCACCGCCTCTGATGCGGCCCTTCCTGACACTGTAAGAAATATCGGTGTCACCACCAAGAAATCCTCCGGCGATATGGCGCTGGTTGTGGGTCTGATTTCCCCAAACAACACCTACGATGACGTATTCCTGAAGAACTACTTCAGCATGAACTACCTGGATGAATTGAAATCCATCAAAGGCGTAGGTAACGTACAGGAATTCGGCTCCGACTTCGCTATGCGTATCTGGATGAATCCATCCAAGATGGCGCAGAATAAGATCACCGCCGGCGAAGTCATCTCCGCTGTCACCGCGCAGAACCAGCAGATCGCTGCCGGCAATATTTCCTCGGCACCGGTCGATAAGAACGCAGCCTTCCAGTACATCGTCACTGCCAAAGGCCGTCTGGTGACCGAAGAGGAATTCGGCGACATCGTGCTCCGCACCAATGATGATGGCTCCATGCTTCACCTCCGTGACGTGGCCCGCATCCAGCTCGGGGCAAAGAGCTATGACTTCATTTCCCGTGCATCCGGCCGAGAAGCGTCTGTGGTCGCTTTCTCCCTCACCGACGATGCGAATGCGGTAGAAACCATCGGCGCTATCAAAAAGAAATTGGAAGAAGACTCGAAGACCTTCCCGGATGATATGATCTATGTCATCTGCTCGGATAACACCGACTTCATCTATGCATCCATCAAAGAAGTGCTTCATACCTTCGTAGAAGCGCTCCTTATCGTCGCTCTTATCGTGTACATCTTCCTGCAAAACTGGAGATCTACCGTCATCCCGATGATCGCTGTGCCGGTATCGCTGCTCGGTACCTTCGCCTCCTTCGTGATTTTGGGATTCACCATCAATACACTGACCCTCTTCGCCATGGTATTGGCCATCGGGCTGGTTGTCGATGACGCCATCGTCGTTATCGAAGCCGTAGAGTACGAAATGCGCTACAACAACCTCTCCCCGAAGGAAGCCACCGTGGCAGCTATGCAGAAGGTACAGAGCCCGGTTATCGGCGTCGCCGTCGTCTTGGCAGCCGTATTCGTACCGGTCGCCTTCCTCGGCGGTATCATGGGTATCCTGTATAAACAGTTCGCCCTGACCATCGCTGTGTCCGTTCTGATTTCCGCCTTCGTCGCGCTGTCTCTCACACCGGCACTTTGCGCCGGCATGCTGAAACCGCCGAGGAAGGAAACGAATAAAGGGGCGCTTGATCGCTTCTGGGACAAATTCAACAATGGCTTCGACCGCATGGTAGAAGTCTATGGCGCTTGCCTGGAGAAACTGGGTCATGCCATTGCTGTGCCGATCATCACCTTGGTCGTGATTTCCGCTATAGCCTTTGGCGTTTTCTTCAAACTCCCGACCGCCTTCCTGCCGCAGGAAGATAACGGCTTCTTCATCACCGCCTTCTCGCTTCCGGAAGGCTCCGTCAACGTGAGAACTAATGCGGTGATCACCGACTACCTGAAGTACATGAATACCGATGATACCGCCATCGAGCAGTCCCAGGGCATCACAGGCTTCGACATCCTCTCGGAAGGCCAGAAGCCAAATGCCGGCCTCTCCTTCATCAAGCTGAGACCATGGGATGACCGCACGGCGCCCAACGAACAGATTGGTGCTGTCATGGCGAAAGCCTTCGCGTACAATGCTACCCATCCGAATGTGTCTTTGATGGCTCTGAACCCGTCGCCAATCCCGGGCCTCGGCGCTTCCGGCGGCTTCAGCATGTACATCCAGAACAAGAACGGCGCATCCAATGAAGAATTCCAGCGCGTCATCGGCGAATTCCTGGGAGCTGCGAACCAGCGTCCGGAAATCCAGATGGCTTACACCACATTCCGCATGGATACCCCGTCCTACAACTTCGACATCGATCGTGAAAAAGCACAGAGAAATGGTGTTTCTGTCGGCGACATCTTCACCGCCCTGCAGGCTTACTACGGCTCTGTACAGATCAATGACTTCACCATCTATGGCCGTAACTTCAAGGTCGTGGCCCAGGCAGACACCGAGTACCGTATGACTCCGGAGGATAATAAATTCCTCACTGTCAGAGACAGCAAAGGAAATATGGTACCGATTTCTACCTTCATCACACCGAAGAAATCCAACGCCATTTCCGTCATCACCCGTTACAACAACTTCCCGGCTGTTAAGATCGGCGGCCAGGAAGCCCAGGGCTACTCCACCGGCCAGGCCTTGGATGCGCTCGAAGAAACAGCGAACCAGGTCCTCCCCAATGGCTATGCCTTTGAATTTGTAGAATCCTCCGCCCAGGAACGCGAAGCCAGCGGCAAGACCGTCTATGCCCTCTCGCTTGGCATGCTCTTCGTCTTCCTCTCTTTGGCAGCTCTCTACGAAAGCTGGAAGATCCCATTCACCGTCATCTTCGGTATCCCCACCGGCTTCTTCGGTGCTACCGTGGCAGCTCTGGCATTCAATGTATATAACGACATCTACTTCCAGATCGGCCTCCTCACCATCATCGGCCTGGCCGCTAAGAACGCCATCCTCATCGTCGAGTACGCGAAAGTCCGTACCGACGCCGGCATGGATGCACTCCAGGCAGCCGTCGAAGCATCGAAGATCCGTCTGCGCCCGATCCTCATGACATCCTTAGCCTTCATCGTGGGCAATATCCCGCTGGCCCTCTCTACCGGCGCCGGCGCAAACTCCCGCTCTGAAATGGGTATCGCCGTAGTATTCGGCGTGCTCTCGGCAACCATTTTCCAGGTTTTCATCGTCCCCATGCTCTTCGTCGTCATCGAACACATGCATGGCTTCCATAGACCGAAGAAAATCGTGACCATGGATAAGTAAAATAAAAAATGACTGCGAATTCGTTCGCGGTCATTTTTTATTGGGGGAAATGAGACGGTGAGACGGTGAGATGATGAGACCGTGAGACCGTGAGACGATGAGACGATGAGACCGTGAGACGATGAGACGATGAGACAGTGAGACGATGAGACAGTGAGACGATGAGACGATGAGACAGTGAGACGATGAGACGATGAGACAGTGAGACGATGAGACAGCGAGACCGTGAGACCGTGAGACAATGAGGCAATGAGACGGTGAGACGATGAGAC
>CAVEMF010000068.1:7987-8200 GCA_963616715.1 Ruminococcus bromii
GACGGTGAGACAGCGAGACGGTGAGACGATGAGACAATCAGACGTGAGATATGAGACATACGGACTTCATTACCGCGGTGCATCTAAAGTCTGTATGTCTAACGTCTACCTCTCTAATGTCTAACGCTTCCCGTCTTCCTTAGCCCCACACGAGTAGACCCTTGAAGAAGGGGCGCCCGATAAGGCCGGATAGAAATGCGCCGTAGGCGTGCA
>CAVEMF010000069.1:0-8123 GCA_963616715.1 Ruminococcus bromii
CGAAGCTCCCCGGCCTTCCGCCCTTCACCGGCGGCCTGGTGGGCTATTTCTCCTACGACTACATCAAGTACGCTGAGCCGACGCTCCGCCTTACCAGCGAGGAGAACGCCGATTTCCAGGACGTGGACCTGATGCTCTTTGATAAACTCATCGTCTTTGATGCCTTCAAGCAGAAGCTCATCCTCATCTGCGGCATCTACACTGACGATTTGGAGATTTCCTATGCCAAAGCAGAAAAAACTTTGGACGACATGGCCAAGCTTCTCCAAAGCGGCGCGCGGGCGGTCTTCAAGCCTCTCCATCTGGAAACGCCGCTCACGCCGGCCCACGATGAAGCGGCCTTTAGCACCATGGTGGAGCACGCGAAGCATCACATTTTCGAAGGGGATATTTTCCAAGTGGTCCTGTCGAATCCTTTGACCGCCAAAGCCAGCGGCAGCATTTTCGACGTGTACCGGACGCTGCGCGTCATGAATCCATCGCCCTACATGTTTTATTTCGTCAGTGACGATGTGGAAATCGCCGGCGCTTCCCCGGAAACGTTGGCAAAGCTCCAAGACGGGCGCCTCTATACCTTCCCCTTGGCCGGCACCCGTCCCCGCGGCCGCACCGACGAAGAAGACAAGGCGCTGGAGAAAGGACTTCTCGCTGATGAAAAGGAAATCGCCGAGCACAATATGCTGGTCGACCTGGGCCGCAATGACCTGGGCCGCATCAGCCGCATCGGCTCGGTGAAGGTGACCCGCTACATGGATGTGCTCCGCTACTCCCATGTCATGCACATCGGCTCCACGGTGGAAGGGGACATTCGCGAGGACAAGGACGCAGTGGACGCCATCGACTCGGTGCTCCCGGCGGGCACCCTTTCCGGCGCGCCGAAGCTTCGGGCCTGCGAGATTATCCAAGAGGAAGAATCCAGGAAGCGCGGCATCTACGGCGGCGCCATCGGGTATTTGGATTTCTCAGGAAATATGGATACCTGCATCGGCATCCGCCTGGCCTACAAGAAAAATGGTACCCTCTGCATCCAGTCCGGCGCCGGCCTGGTAGCCGACAGCGTCCCTGCCAAAGAGTACCAAGAATGTATCAACAAAGCGAAAGCCATGGTCACTGCCATCGAAGCCGCAGAAGGAGGCCTGGAATGATTATACTCATCGACAACTACGACAGCTTTTCCTACAACCTATACCAGCTGGCCGGGAGCCTCTACCCGGACATCAAGGTCATCCGCAATGACGCCTATAGCTTAGAGGAAATCGAAGCCATGCGCCCCGAGGCCATCCTCATCTCCCCCGGCCCCGGCCGCCCGGAAGACGCCGGCGTCTCGGTCTCTGCCATCCCCTACTTTGCAGGGAAACTTCCAATCCTGGGCGTATGCTTGGGCCACCAAGCCATCTGCAAAGCCTTCGGCGCCACCGTCTCCTACGCCAAAGAGCTGGTGCATGGCAAAGCCGACGACGTGACCCTGGATACCGAAAGCCCTCTCTTTAGAAATATGCCCAAAGTCATCAAAGCCGCCCGCTACCACTCCCTAGCCGCCGTGGCCTCCACCATGCCGGACACATTGAAAATCACCGCCACCACCCAAGACGGCGAAATCATGGCGGTGGAACACAGAGACTACCCCATCTACGGCCTCCAATTCCACCCCGAATCCATCATGACCCCCGAGGGTCACCGGATCCTAGAAAACTTCTTCGCCATCGCAAAGGAGAGAAATAGAGACGATAAGACAGTAAGACAGTGAGACGATGAGACAGTAAGACAGTGAGACAGTGAGACAGTGAGACGATGAGACAGTGAGACGATGAGACAGTGAGACGGTGAGACAATGAGACGATGGGACAGTGAGACGATGAGACGATGAGACAGTGAGAAAATAAGAAAACGAGATGAAAGAGCACGATAGACTATGCTCTCTCATCTCGTTTTTGCATTTGGTAGTCGGGCCGCATTTACCGCTGCAAGCCCTCTTCTCTGAAGAGGGTGCCCGTAGGGCGGGTGATGTAAAGTAGTCGGTTGTCAATGGTCAGAACGCGTTTACCTGCTTTCCCACTACCGTTATCCGTATAACCGTGTAACCGTGTACCGTGCGTGATTCAGGCTGCGATAACTAGGGAACCACTGATTAAATCGAAGATTCAAAAATCATAAGAATTTTTGAAAACGATTTAATCAGCGCTTCCCTAGAGCGACAAACGATCATACCGATGCCGGATAGTGCTCCATTTCCGATATCGTCAAAAGGGTCGGTAAACGGTTATACGGTTAACGGTTACACGGTAGTGAGGCAGCAGCCAAATGCGCCCTGATCACTAATCACCGATCACTGATCACTAAACCGCTATTCTTTAAATGGATCTTCTTCCACATTCCTATTATTCAGTATTTCATCCAGCGTCTTCATGGGGCACATGGAGCCGCACATGGTGCAGGTGGCCTCGTCCTCAGGAATGCTGCTTTCTCTGTAGCGACGAGCTTTGCCCGGGTCGATGGCGAGAGGGATCATGCGATGGAAATCCACCTTTCTTCTGGCCCAGCTCATTTCCTCGTCCCATTTCGCGGCGCCCTTCACGCCCTTGGCGATGTCCGCCGCATGACAAGCGATCTTCGACGCCACGATGCCTTCGTGCACATCGTCCAGGTCCGGGAGGCGGAGGTGTTCCGCTGGCGTGACATAGCAGAGGAAATCCGCACCACAAGCCGCCGACAGGGTCCCGCCGATGGCCGCAGTGATGTGGTCGTAGCCCGGTGCCACGTCGGTGACGATGGGCCCCAGCACATAGAGCGGCGCGCCATGGCAGAGCTTCTTTGCCACTTCCACATTCATGCGGATATCAGAAATCGGCATATGCCCCGGGCCTTCCACCATGACCTGCACGCCGGCCGCTCTGGCCCGCTGCACCAATTCGCCCAGGTTGATGAGCTCGGAAATCTGCACCGCATCGGTGGAGTCATGGCCGCAGCCGCTGCGGCAGCCATCGCCCAGAGAAAGTGTGACGTCGTATTTCTTCAAAAGTTCCAAGAGACGGTCGAACTGTTCATAGAAAGGATTTTCCTTCCCGTGCATGTACATCCAAGCAAAGAGCACCGAGCCGCCGCGGGAAACCAAGTTCGTGATTCTTTTATTTCTCATGATATGCTTCGCGGTCTCGCGGTTCAGCCCCGCATGGATGGTCATGAAATCCACGCCGTCTTTCGCGTGCCGCTCCACCACCGAGAAGAGATCGTCGGCGGTCATATCCTTCAGGCCCTTGTGGAGCACGCCCTTCACGTCGTACATGGGCACCGTGCCAATGGCCGACGGGCTGTGTTCCACCAGCCACTGACGGAACGGCGCCGTCTCGCCGAAGCAAGAAAGGTCCATGATGGCTTCCGCGCCCATGTCCCAGGAAAGTTTCGCCTTCGCCTGCTCGGTGTCGTAATTGCACACGTCGGAGGAAATACCCAGATTCACATTCATCTTCGTCCGAAGTCCCTTGCCGATGGCATAAGGATGCAGGGACTTGTGATACATATTCGCCGGGAGCACGATGGTCCCTTCCGCGATGCCTTCTCGTATAAATTCCGCTGTCACGCCTTCGTCCTTCGCTGCGCTTTCCATTTCCTTCGTGATGATGCCCTGCCGAGCAGCTTCCAGTTGTGTCATAGTGTCCTCCCAAAATCTCCAATAAAAAAATCCGCCAATGGCGGATGTGCTAACGCTTCCAGGAATGCTGCACCGGCTTCTGAAATCCCCAGCACTCCCTCGCTTCCTTACGTCGGTATGATCCGCATCAAGTTCAAAGGGTCGGCCCAAGGCCTCTCAGTCCGTGAAAGACTCCCCTAGCTGAGTCTATTATATAGCGGGCAAAGCGCAAGAAGCAAGAGGATTTAGTGATTAGTGATTAGTGATCAGTGATCAGGCGCATTTGACTATAGCAAGAAATGGTGCGCTAACCCCTTCGCGCTGAAAAGATATCGCACTATTTTTGCGGACGCTAGACGCGCCCTGATCACTGATCACTGACCACTAATTACTACCACACAAAAAGCCGCAAGATAAATCTCGCGGCTTTTTGTATTTCCTAAAACCAATTAGCGGCCTACGTTGCACATATCCTTTGCAACGACCCACTGGTCATATTCTTCTTCGGTCACATAACCGAGTGCCAGAGCGGCTTCCTTGAGGGAGCTGCCGTCAGCGAAGGCTTTCTTGGAAATCTTCGCAGATTTCTCGTAGCCGATGTGCGGCGCCAGAGCGGTGACCAGCATGAGAGATTTCTCTACCAATTCTTCCATCCGTTCGGTGTTGACGGTGATGCCTACCGCGCAGTGGATGTTGAAGGAGTGGAGCGCTTCGCCCAAGAGCTTGACGGATTCGATGAAGGTGTGAGCCATGACCGGCGCGTACACATTCAGTTCGAAACGGCCCTGGGAGGAAGCCAGTGCTACGGAAGCCTGGTTGCCGTGAACGCGGCAAGCCACCATGGTCAGCGCTTCGCACTGGGTCGGATTCACTTTGCCCGGCATGATGGAGGAGCCCGGTTCGTTGGCCGGGATAGTGAGTTCGCCCAGGCCTGCTCTTGGGCCGCCGGCCAAAAGGCGCAGGTCGTCGGCAATCTTCATGCAATCCATAGCCAAAGCTTCGAGCGCGCCGTGAGCAAATACGAAATCATCGCGGCCGGTCAAAGCGTAGAATTTATTTTCTTCAGAAACAAAAGGAAGTCCTGTTTCCTTTGCGATTTCAGCGGATACCTTTTCGCCGAAGTCTGCCGGTGCATTGAGGCCGGTGCCGACAGCGGTGCCGCCGATGGCGAGACCCAGCAAATATTTCTCAGCGTCTTCGATCATGGAGCGGCTCTTTTCGAGCATCACAGTCCAGCCGGAAACTTCCTGCCCGAAAGTTAGGGGCACTGCGTCCTGCACATGGGTGCGGCCGATCTTGACCACCTGCATGTATTCTTCGCTCTTTTTGTGGAAGGTCTCGATCAATTCGGTGAGCGGTCCATAGAGGTACTGGTGCAGCACAGTCACAGCCGCTACGTGCATAGCGGTCGGGAAGGTGTCATTGGAAGACTGGGACATGTTCACATCATCGTTTGGATGGATGCGCTTTTCGCTGCCTGCTTCTTCCAGTTTCTTATTTGCAATATGAGCCACCACTTCGTTCATGTTCATGTTGCTCTGGGTGCCGGAGCCGGTCTGGTACACCACCAGCGGGAATTCGCCGTCCCATTTGCCTGCCAGGATTTCATCACAAGAAGCAGCGATAGCCCCTGCCTTCTCTGCATCCATCTTGCCACTGGCCTGGTTTGCCAAAGCGGTGCACTTCTTCAGTACAGCGAATGCACGGATGATTTCCACCGGCATTTTGTTGCCGATTTTGAAATTTTCGAAAGAACGCTGCGTCTGCGCGCCCCACATATGATCGGCCGGAACCTTGACTTCTCCTAATGTATCATGCTCGATGCGGTATTCCATAATCTGTAATCCTTTCTGTAAAAGAATGATTTGTGCTGAGGGTTAGTGGTCAGTGATCAGTGATTAGTGATCAGGGCTTGCTTACCTTCTTCCTCACCCAGAGGCTACACCTTTCGCAAGAAAGAAAATCAAGAAATCTCCCGAAACGGTCAAATGCGCCCTGATCACTGACCCCTAATCACTAATAAACTAATCACTTCATTCCCTCAGACTCGATGCCCCCATTATAGCACTCCGAACAGATAAAAGAAACTCTATGTGTAAATTTTCCTATTCGCTATGATTTTTATAACTTTTATGCATGCTACTACGTGCTTAAACGCTGTCGATTTAGTGATCAGGGGTCAGTGGTCAGGGGTCAGGGCGCGATTGGCAGCAGAAAATAGCGGGCATGTTTAGAGTGGCTGCGGTATGAAATATTTTGTTTCACTTTTGCCTTTCATCACCAGTCATCCTGAGCGAAGTCGAAGGATCTATTACCGACAGCGGTAAACCTGCCCGCTGTCTCTGCCGCTAATCACATCCTGATCACTGACCACTAATCACTGACCCCTAAACCACCAGCGCCTTTTCCAACACCCACCCCACACTCTCATGAAAGACCAGGTCGCAATCCTTATCCCGCGACGTTTCATCTTTATTGATCATCACCAGTGCGTCGCCGCGGAAATAGGAAATGAAGCCCGCTGCGGGATAGACCACCAAAGATGTGCCGCCGATAATCAGCATGTCAGCATTGGATATTTCATAGATCGCCTCTTCGATATCATTCGTGTCCAACGACTCCTCATAGAGCACCACGTCCGGCTTAATGATACCGCCGCAAGAGGGGCAATGGGGCACCGGATCCGCCAGTGATAGAAATGTCTCCACATCATATTTCTCAAAGCACTTCTCGCAAGTATTGGACAGCACCGTGCCGTGAAGCTCGATCACATTCTTGCTCCCCGCCCGCTGGTGCAGCCCGTCGATATTCTGCGTCACCACCGCCGAGAGCTTTCCCGCCTTCTCCAGCTCCGCTAGCGCGTAGTGCGCCCGATTCGGCTTAGCCTTCATCATGGCTTCCGTGAATTTCTTGTACATGGTGAAAAACTCCACCGGATGCTCCTCGTAGAAATGGTGAGAGAGCATTTCCTCCGGCGACCAAGGCCAATAATTCTTCTCCTTGTACAATCCATGCTCCCCGCGGAAATCGGGAATATTCGACTCCGTAGACACCCCGGCGCCGCCAAAGAATACAATCCTCTTGTGACTCCCTATCATTTCCTTCAAACGCTCCAAGTCTGTCATGATGATCACTCCTTTCCGTTGGTTTCATTATAACATAGGAGGTTTAGTGGTCAGTGGTCAGTGGTCAGTGATTAGTGGTCAGTGATTAGTGGTCAGTGATTAGTGATCAGGACGCATTTGACCATAGCAAGAAATAGCAATTTATCCCCTTCGCGTTAAGAAGCTAGCGCACTATTTCTTCCTGGCCTCAAATGCGGCCTGATCACTAATCACTGGTCACTTAACCACTGCCCTCATCACCGCTATCGTATTGACATCTCCTACCATTTGTTCTACTATCGATACATGTAAAAATAAAGGAGGACTACTTATGCAGCTCACACTGGCCAAAGCCAAAGAAATTTTGCCGAAATACACCACCGAAGACCATCTCTTCACCCACGCCACCGCCGTCAGCGCAGCCATGGGCGCCATGGCCGACCATTTCCAAGCGGACAAAGACCACTGGGAAGCCATCGGCTACCTCCACGACGTGGACTACGAGAAATATCCGGAAGAACACTGCCACCACGTGAGAGAATTCCTCACCCCCGAAGGCATTGACGAGGAAGATATCAAGACCATCATCTCCCACGGCTACGGCCTGTGCACCGAAGAAGTAGAGCCCACCACGGATCTCGAGAAGAGCCTCTTCACCGTCGATGAACTCACCGGCGTCGTCATGGCCTACGCCTTGATGCGCCCCGAAGGCATCACCGGCATGGACCTCAAAGGCCTCAAGAAAAAATTCAAAGACAAAAAATTTGCCGCCGGCTGCAACCGCGACGTCATCAAAAAAGGCTTCGACATGCTCGGCCTCGATGGCTCCATCGTCATGCAAGCCTGCATCGACGGCATGACCGCCCACAAAGATGAACTGGGACTGAAATAAAATTCATAAAAAAATCGCGAAACAGAAATGTCTGCTTCGCGATTTTTATTTATGTACTCTTACTATTGGTGCCATAGGAAGAATAAGTCACCTCATTGAATGTGCAGGTCACTTCGCCCTTATTTCCCAAAGTATAAGCCCCGGCTCCCTTCGGCGGATCCGGCAGCTTCTTCAGATACGCATCGTCCCCCTCAAGCGTCGTGAGCGCTGTGGGATAGGTCCCTTGCTTCACATGATAAATCTCCACCGCCGTGCCGATGGTGCTAAGGTCCGCCTGGATCTTCGCCACCTTCGCCTCATCCGTCATGCCCACCAGATTTGGAATCGCTACCGCCGCCAAAATCCCGACGATGGCTATCACAATGATGAGCTCTAAAAGCATGAACCCCCGACGCTTTTTCCCCAGCCACTTCCGCTTCTCCATAAAGACCCTCCTTTAAGAAATACACAGATCGCGCTGGTTAAAAGCAAGGATAATCAGCGTTTCTTTTATTATCCA
>CAVEMF010000070.1:0-8048 GCA_963616715.1 Ruminococcus bromii
CCGCTAAGCATGTAAGAAAACCAAACAACCGGCCTACGGCCGAGGAAAACATGCCGACCTCGCTTCGCTCGTGAACACAACCGCTTTCCTTTGCATCGTCATCCCGAGCGTAGCCGAGGGATCCATCCAGCAATAGCGATGTGCATGCAGAGGTGACGCGAAAGCCAAACGCGCCCCGACTACCGACCACCGACTACTAATTACCGATCACTAATCACTAATCACTAATCACTATTTCTTTTTGCTCACCATAAATCCCGTCGCCTGCTGGTTGGCCATGATGACGATGTCGCTGATCTGTACGCGCTTGGGCTGGGAGACGGCGAAGGCGATGATATTCGCAATGTCTTCGGCTTGCAGAGCGTCGATGCCGGCGTAGACTGCTGCAGCTCTCTGGGTGTCGCCGTGGAAGCGGACTTCGCTGAAGGGGGTCTCTACGATGCCCGGCTGGATGGTGGTGACTTTGATATCGCTATCGATCACATCGATGCGGACGCCGTCGCTGAAAGTTTTTACCGCTGCTTTGGTGGCGCAGTACACAGCGGCGCCGGCGTAGGCGTAGAGGCCGGCGGTGGAGCCCAGGTTCACGATGTGGCCGCTATTGGCTTTGAGCATAGCCGGCAGGAAGGCGCGGGTCACCAGGAAGAGGCCTTTGATATTGGTATCAATCATCTGCATGATGTCTGCTTCCACGGTTTCACCGTAAGGCTCCAGGCCCCGAGCGAGGCCGGCGTCGTTCACAAGGACAGCGGGGGCGCCGAATTTGGCGAGGGTCTCAGAAACTACGGCACTGATGGCAGCGCTGTCTCGTACGTCCAGCGGGCACACGGTGACCGAGACGCCATGCTCCTTTTCGATTTCCGTTTGGATTTGTGATAACTTTTCCTGATTTCTGGCAGCCAGGACCAGGTCGTATTTCTGAGCGGCCAACGCTTTGGCAGTGGCAAGGCCGATGCCGCTGGTGGCACCGGTGATAAAGGCATAGTGACTCATAGAATCCTCCTTATATTTTTGTGAAAATAAAGATGAAATGCTTTATAATGATTATACACGCGTTAATCGCATTATTCTATGGGGGATGAGACTTTGAAAATCGTTACAGTATTGCTTGCCGCCGCGTTGGCATTGACCATTGGCGGATGCGGAGAGGAAAGTGCTCCGAAGGTAAGCGAGACAAAAAGCATAGCGCCCGCTGCGCCTGCGCCAAAGGAAGCGGCCGCCATCGTGCCTGTGATTTCCAGGGACTCAGAGAAGCTATTTCAAAAAGCCCTCTCGGCCTATGGGGAAGGAAATCGGGAGAGTGCGCTGGCTCTTTCTAAAGAGGCGCTGGCGAAGGATGCAAAGAATTATAAGGCTTACTCGCTTCGCGGCATCATAGAAGCCTTTGAAGGAAATCCGGAGCAGGGGATTGCCTCTATTTCCAAAGCACTCACCATCCATCCCGGCTACACCCAGGCTTTCTTTGATATGGCCATGGCGCAGAAATTGGGCGGCCACTACGATGCATCGATTTCCTATTTCGAGAAGGTGCTGACGGTGGATCCCCATAACACCTGGTCCTACTACGGCATCGCCACCAATTATGCGGATAAGAAGGATAAGGCGAAGGCGCTTACCTATCTGTCCAAAGCTTTGTCGCTTGATCGCGAAGCCGTGCGAGGCGAAGCGCTGACCCAAGATCACTTCGCGTGGATGAGAGAGGATCCGGAATTCAAGAGGCTGGTTTCCTGAGACAGAGAGACGATGAGACCATGAGACGATGAGACAAGGAGATGCTTTTGAGCTCTCTGTGAAAGAGGGGCCTAGAAAAGCGCTTGGTGAATTGCTCCCGCTCCTGCTACAGTAATACGCGGTCTCATTATCTCATAATCTTATAGTCTCATAGTCTTGTTCGCTCCATATCTCAAATTACGAAAGGACTTTTATCTATATGAAAGGCATGAAATATGCAATGATGTGCGCCGCTATTTCTTTGGTGTTCTACTATCACAATTTATTCATCGGCGGCGGCTTTTGGGGATATGTGGCAGGCGTCCTCTATCTCTACACCTATAGAGAATCTCCCACGCTCCTCACCATCGGTGGTCTGGCTACGGCCATTTTGACCATTATGTATTTCGATTGGGAATTTTCCCTCAAAGGCTATCTCCAAGTGGGCGTCGCCTGGTCCATGACCATCATAGGCCTCACGGCGGTGCTGACCTTCCTCTCGCTTCTTAGGCTGCTGACGAAGAAACTAAAAAATAAGTGATCAGTGATAAGTGATCAGTGATTAGGACCTGGTGAACGGCATCACCCGCTCTTTTGACACTCTCTTCAGAGAAGAGGGCAGGGCGTAATTGACCAAGAAGTCAAACGCGCCCTGATCACTGATCACTAATCACCGGTCACTAACAAAAAATATTTCAAAAAACTCCTTGCATTCAAGGGACAAAACATATATAATATAAAAGCTTGCTTTGAGCAGGCAAAACTTCCCTTCCCATGGGAATCATGGGACATAGGTCCGAAAAGGAGGCGAATTTCGTGAAAAAGTATGAAGTTATGTTCATTGTGAACGCAGCTAATGATGAAGTAATCAAAGCTGCTGTCAAACTGGTACAGGACACCATCGTAAGAATCGGCGGTACCGTTGGCAACGTTGATGAATGGGGCAAACGTCATCTTGCGTACGAAGTAAAGCATCAGAGTGAAGGCTACTACGTAGTAGTAGAATTCCAGGCTGATCCGGCGCAGATTACCGAACTTGACCGCGTTATCAAGATTCATGAAGAAATTATCCGTCACATCATTGTAAAACAGGATGACTAAGAGGTAGAACGATGAATTCAGTTCAGATTATTGGTAATCTTGCACGTGATCCGGTAGTTCGCGCAACGAAGACCGGTCGTGCCGTAGCATCTTTCACTGTGGCTGTAAGTCGTAACTTTACAACCCCCCAGGGAGAGCAGAAAGAGATTACAGACTGGATCAACGTGGTAGCTTGGGGCAATTTGGCAGAATCTGTAGGAAATCAGCTGAGAAAGGGCATGCGCGTCTTCGTAGAAGGCCGCTATACCACTCGTTCCTATGATGCGCAGGATGGCCAGAGAAAGTGGGTCACAGAAGTCACCGCCAATATGGTGGCGATGCCTTTGGCTTCTTCTCCTCGTCCGCAGCCTCAGAATGGCTTCGGCGGCCAGAGCTATGGCAATAACGGTGGCTTTACCAACGGCTTCGGCGGTGGTCAGAGCTATGGCGGTTTTGGAAATCCAACGCCAGCACCGGCACCGGCTTATGGAAACGAATCCCAGCAGCCACAGGCTCAGCCAAAGAGCGGTTTTGGTCAGTTCGGCACTCCCTCTAATGAAGAAGAGATTCCGTTCTGATATACATTGATTTTGGAGGATACACTAGCATGATCAGAAGAGATAGAACAAGAAGACCGAGAAGAAAGGTCTGCCAGTGCTGCGTAGATCACGTAGACACCATTGATTACAAGAACATCGCTGCGCTTCGCCGTTTCGTTTCCGAAAGAGGTAAGATTCTTCCTCGCCGCGTAACCGGAACATGCGCAAAACATCAGCGTAAAATCAATCTCGCTATTAAGAGAGCAAGAGCTATCGCTCTGCTTCCGTTCAGCGCAGACTAAGAAACAAGAAATCCTCGGGTGCATCCCGGGGATTTTTTATTGGGACAATAGGGATAAGGGATAGGGGATAAGGGATAAGGCGCTGTTGACTGTAATCTTATTTCCGCGGTATGCCTTCTTCTCTGAAGAAGGTGGCCGAAGGCCGGATGATGTAGTGCCTCTTTTTATGCATCACCCGCCCTACGGGCACCCTCTTCAAAGAAGAGGGCTTGCGCTATTGAATAAGCAGCCAAATGCGCCCTATCCCTTATCCCCTATCCCTTATCCCTTTTTCGATTGCTTAAAGAAAAACCTTGCAGCTCCTTATTAAAATATTTCAAAGGCAGGATAGGGGATTCCTCTTTGACAATCTTTAGGCGGTAGAGTAGACTATATACACATACATAACAGTGCAAAGAAGCTCATTTCCTTTTAGGAGATGGGCTTTTTCTGCATCTTGGATGCCTTTCCACAAGGAATTCAGAAATCACAGAGGAAGGCGTCCGATAATTTGGGTACAAGGGGGAATTGAGATGAGCAAATCAGATGGTTTTGGTAAAAAATATGGCCTCTTGCTATCACTGATAGCCATGGCCATTGTGTATCTATTTCCTACGCCGGTGGACCTGCCGACGGAAGGGCATAGACTGATTGGCATTTTGGTATTTGCTGTCATCATCTGGATGACCGAAGGCGTTTCCTATCCGGTCAGCGCTTTTGTCATCGTCACGTTCATGGCCTTCGCGCTAGGCCTTGCGCCGAATCCGGCAAAGCCCGGCGCTATCCTTGGCACGGCGAATGCGCTGAAGATGGGGCTCTCCGGTTTCTCTACCACCGCTTGGGCGCTGGTGGCCGGGGCTATGTTCCTATCCGCAGGCATGATGATGACGGGCCTGGATAAGCGTATCGCTTTGATCGTCATGTCTCACATCGGCGTGAAGTCGAATCGCTTGGTCATCGGCGTCATCTTTGTCGGCTTCCTTTTGAGTTTCTTCGTACCGTCTACCACCGCTCGCGTCTCCTGCATGGTCCCCATTGTTATCGGCATCATCCGCGCCTTTGGTCTCAAAGAAGGCAGTACCTTCGCCGGCGTGCTCATGATGGCCGTAGCGCAGGCAGACAGCCTGTGGAATATCGGTATCAAGACTGCCGCTGCGCAGAACATGGTAGCCATCGGCTTCATTCAGCAGGTACTGGGGCAGGACATTAGCTGGCTGGAATGGTTCATCGCTGCTGCGCCTTATGCGGCCGTCATGTCGGTGGTGCTCTATTTCCTCCTGATCTATGTGATGCCTCCGGAAATCAAAGAAATGCCCGGTGGCAAAGAAGCGCTGCAGAAAATGCTGAAGGACATGGGGCCGGTATCCTTGCCGGAGAAAAAGCTCCTGGCCATTTCCATCCTGCTCCTGTTCTTCTGGGTCACCGAGAAAAAGCTCCATCCCTTTGATACCACCACGGTCACCATCGCCGGCATCATGCTGATGATGCTGCCACGCATCGGTTTCATGACTTGGAAAGACGCTGTCCCGCACATCAATTGGGGCACCGTGGCGCTCTTCGGTGTCGGTATTTCCCTGGGCACCGCGCTTTTGAAATCCGGCGCTGCCATCTGGCTAGCAAACCACTTCGTCGCACTCTTTGGTATGGAAACCATGGAACCCATCATGGTCATCGCGCTCCTGGCCTTCTTCCTCACGGTCATTCACCTGGGCTTCGCCAGTGCTACGGGCCTCGCCTCGGCTATGATTCCTATCGTCATCGCTGTACTGGAAAGCGTGAAGACCCCGGGCATCAATGTGCTCGGCATGACCATGATCCTGCAGTATACCATCTGCTTCGGCTACATCCTGCCGGTCAATGCGCCGCAGAATATGATCGCCTACAGTACCGGCTACATCACATCGAAAGATTTCCTGAAGACCGGTATCCCCTTCACTATCCTGGCATACCTGATGATCCTCGTCTTCTCCGCCACCTATTGGAACTGGCTGGGCTATGTAGGATAAGGAAATATAAGAAGCTGCGCTCCCTGGGGTGTGGCTTCTTTGCTTTTAGTAGTCGGGACGCGCGAACCTGCTTCCTCACATCCGTTGTCCGTTTACCGTGTAACCGTTAACCGACTCTTTTGCCGATAGCGGGAAATGGAGCATCATTCTGCTTTGGCAGAAGGGGTTAACACTCCAGCTCCGGTCATTGGAAGCACGCACGGTTTACGGTTATACGGTAAACGGTTCACGGTGGTGGGGAAGCAGGTATCCCAAGCCAACCTCCACCGCTGACGAGGTCGCATGGCGTCAATCGCGGCCCGACTACCGACCACCGACCACCGACCACCGACCACTGACCACCGACTACTGTTATCCATCATCCGCCATATGGGCACCTTCTTCCAGAAGAAGGCAAAGAAAAAGTTCTTGCTTTTTCCAAAATCCGTGCTATAATATCACACATAGAATTTGATAGCGAAACCAAAGAGGGCCTTTCCTTAGTGAGAGGCTCTCTTTCTTATTTCTGGAGGTGTAGACGTTGGTTCCGATCGACCGTGGAAAGGTGTAGTTTTCAGAAATCGAAGAATTAGGGGATTTTGATTTCTTGTAGTAAGAAGTTCATATAAATGGTGATGTGGCTGCTGGGCGCTAGGTGCGCGTAAAGCAGCTTTTTTTATTTACAAATAAGGAAGGGATACCGATGAAAAAGAAATGGATTCCGGGCTTGGTCGCTTTGACGGCGAGCCCCATGATGGCCATGGCGGCTGAAGAGGAGAGCACCTTGGTAGGCGCTGATATGGCTTACCTGGCGATTTCTACTTTGCTGGTGCTGATCATGACACCGGCGCTGGCATTTTTCTATGGTGGCTTGGTACGCAGAAAGAATACAATCAATACGATCATGATGTCCATGGTGTGTTTGGCGATTTTCACAGTGCAGTGGTTCGTCTTTGGTTATTCCCTGTCTTTCGGCCCGGATGTGGGCGGCGTGATCGGTAATCTGGACTGGGCCTTCTTCAAAGGTGTCGGTATGCAGGCCAATCCGGACTACTCGGAGACCGTACCGCATATCCTCTATGCTATGTTCCAGATGGCTTTCGCCATCCTGACTCCGGCCATCGTAAGCGGCGGCATCGTGGAACGCACCCGCTTCCCTGCTTACTGCCTCTTCATTCTCCTGTGGGGCACCTTGGTCTATGACCCCATGTGCCACATGGTTTGGGGCGTCGGTGGTTTCATCAAAGAAATGGGCGGCCTTGACTATGCAGGCGGCACCGTTATTCATATCACTTCCGGTTTCTCTGCTCTGACCGCTGCAATCCTCATCGGAAAAAGAAAAGATTACGGGATTTTCTCCATTCGTCCGCACAATATTCCTTACGTTTGCTTAGGCGGCAGCTTCCTGTGGCTCGGCTGGTTCGGCTTCAACTCCGGCGCCGGCCTCATGGCGAACGATGTCATGGCTGAAGCTTTGGCCAATACCGGCATCGCTTCCTGCACCGCCGGTCTCGTATGGATGCTCCTGGAACTTTTCATTCACAAGAAGATGACCCTCCTGGGCCTCATGACCGGTATCCTGACCGGCCTCGTAGGTATCACCCCGGCAGCCGGCTTCGTCGATGCGACGGCCTCCTTCTGGATCGGCCTCACCACTCCGATCATCTGCTACTTCTTCGTGTCGGTCGTGAAACCGAAATTCGGCTATGATGACTCCCTCGATGCCTTCGGCTGCCACGGTATGGGCGGCGTATGGGGCGCACTGATGACCGGCGTCTTCTGCACCACCGCTGTCAATGAAGGCGGCGCTGATGGCCTCCTTTATGGAAATCCGGCACAGATGATTCCTCAGATCACCGGCGTCATCGTAGGTATCGTGATGGCTATCGTAGTCACCGCTATCATCGTGAAAGTGGTAGGCGCTATCATGCCGATCCGTGCGACCGCTGCGGAAGAAGCTTCCGGTCTCGATTTGATTGATCACGGTGAAAGAGCGTATAATAAACTCTAAGAGTTTGAGAAATAGAAAAAGGTGAAATCATGGAAGAGAAGAAAATATATAAAGTCGATGCGGTGATTCGTCCGGAAAAGCTGGAAGAATTGAAGGATCGTCTCTATGAAATCGGCGTCACCGGTATCACCGTGACGGAAGTATACGGCTGCGGCCTCACCCACGGCCAGGAAGAAATCTACCGCGGCAACGTGGTCTCTGTGAACCTTCTGCCGAAGGTAAAGATTGAAATCGTCATTTACGAAACACCGCTGGACAAATTGGTGGAAACCATCCGCGAAGTGTGCAACACCGGTCACGTAGGTGACGGCAAGATCTTCGTCTCCGAATTGACCACGGCCATCAAGATCCGTACCGGAGAAAAAGGCGGCGCGGCTATCATTGATGATAAGGCATAAGCCAACATAAAAAGAGCAGGGCGAAAGCCTTGCTCTTTTTTGCT
>CAVEMF010000071.1:0-8043 GCA_963616715.1 Ruminococcus bromii
TCACCGTCCTCGCCCTCATGGCCGAGCAAGGCGTGGTCACCGCCCAAGAAGCAGCGACAGCGGCGGCGGAGACGCTGCTTAAATAGTAGTCGGTAGTCGGTGGTCGGTGGTCTTCGCGTGTTTGGCTGCTTCCCCACTACCGTGAACCGTTTACCGTGTAACCGTTTACCGGCTCTTTTACTGATGACGAGCCATGGAGTGATATACCTTCTGTGCAAGAGGTTATCACCACACGGCTCGCTAGCAGTAGCATGCACGGTTCACGGTTATACGGTGAACGGTTACACGGTAGTGAGGCAGCAGTCAAATGCGCCCTAATTACTGATCACTAATCACTGATCACTAACCACTAACCCGCTACAGTCACAATCACATATTTCAAAAGGAGGTTCCCCATGAGTTACGAAATGATTCATTACGAAGTTTCGAAGTCCATTGCCACCATCACGCTGGACTATGCACCTACGCTGAATGCGCTGGACATGCATATGTCTTTGGAAGTGGAAGCGGCGCTCCAGGAAGCGGAAGCAGACGAGGCCGTGAAGGTGGTAGTCATTACCGGCGCCGGCAAAGCTTTCAGCGGCGGCGGCGATATCCGTTTCATGAAAGCCCACTGCGATGAGCCAAATTTTGCAAAGGAGTCCATGGGACCTCTGGCGGGCAAGCTTTCAGAAATCGTGCTCTACATGAAAAAGATGTCGAAGATCGTGATCTGTGCCGTCTCCGGCGCTTGTGCCGGCGGCGCGGCGAACCTGGCCTTCGCCTGTGACTTCATCTATGCGGCGGACAATGCGAAATTCCTGCAAGCCTTCGTAGGCATCGGCCTGTGCCCTGACACCGGCGGCGTGTACATGCTGCCCCGCATGATCGGCACCCACCGGGCCTTCGACATGTTCGTCACCGGCCGCATCGTGTCCGCCAAAGAAGCCTACGACATCGGCCTCCTGAAGGAAGTCACCACCAAAGAAGACCTGATGGAGACCGTCTACGCCTTTGCCGAAAAGCTCACCCACGGCCCCACATTGGCTTATAGAAATATGAAGAAGCTTATGTTTGAAAGCATGTACAAAGGCTTTGAAGACTACATGAAGGCCGAAGCCGTGTACCTGGGCGAATGCTCCTCCTCCGAAGATTTCAAAGAAGGCATCACCGCGTTCCTCGAGAAGCGGCCGGCGGAATTTAAGGGGAAATAGCGAGAAATACGCTATCGATTTAGTGATCAGTGATCAGTGATTAGTGATCAGGGTGCACATCCGATGATTAACGCTATCGGTTTAGTAGCCAGTGATCAGTGGTCAGCGGTCAGTGGTCATAAAAAAACGCAGAATCAGAAATGTACTGATTCTGCGTTTTTTATTTTTACCTTTATGCCTTCGTAATATAGCACGAATGGGAAGTGCATCCTGACTACTGGCCATAGCATAAATCAGCGAGAACTCTCGCCCTGATCACTAATCACTGATCACTGACTACTAAATTGATAGCGTCAATCATCGAATATGAGCCCTGATCACTGATCACTGACCACTGATCACTAAATCGATAGCGGTATCACAACCCTCTCAGTATCGTCCCGCCGCCAATGAGCCGGTCGTCGTCGTAGAAGACCACGGACTGGCCGCTGGTGATGGCGCGCTGGGGTTCGTCGAATTTCACGACGGCCCGGCCATTGTCTCCGATGGTGACGGTGCAATCGTGGACACGGACACCGTAGCGGATTTTCGCCTGGCAGCGGAATTCCTGTGCCGGCGGCTCGTCGTCGGTAAAATGAAGCTCATCAGCCAGAAGACGTGTGCGGAAGAGATCGTCGTTTGAGCCCACCACTACCTGCTTCTTCTCCGGCTTCAGAGCCACCACGTAGAGAGGGGTCTTCGCCGCAATGCCAAGCCCCTTGCGCTGGCCGATGGTGTAGAACGGAATGCCGTGGTGTTTCCCAAGGACCCGGCCCTTGGTGTCCACGATGTCCCCTTCCTGGAACGCTTCGGGCGCGTGGTTCTGCAAAAATTCTACGTAAGATTTCTCACTGGTCAAGAAACAAATATCCTGGGACTCTGCTTTATTGTACGTGGGAAGCCCCTTCTCCTTGGAAATCGCGCGGGTGTCCTTCTTGAACGTGCGGCCCAATGGGAAAATAATATGAGCCAGCTGGTCCTGGGTCAGGTGGTACATCATGTAGGACTGGTCCTTCCCCATATCGAGGCCCTTGTGGACTTCATATTTCCCGCGCTCCGGATTGAAGAGAATCCGCGCGTAGTGGCCGGTGGCAAAGTAAGGCGCGTCGAAATGTTTTCGCACTTCGTCATAGAAGAGACCAAACTTCACTTTGAAATCGCACATCATACAAGGATTCGGCGTCATGCCCTTGGAGTAAGCGTCGATGAAATATTCCAGTACAAATTTCTGGTACGCTTCCCTCACGTCCACCACTTGGAAGGGAATCCCGATGAATTCCGCCATGGCCCTGGCGCCTTCGATTTCCTCGTCCTGCCCATCAAACTGGAGCATCGTCGCTCCGTAGACCTCATACCCCGCTTCCAAAAGAAGCTTCGCCGTCAAGGTGCTATCCACCCCGCCGGACATGGCCACTACTACTTTTTTCTTTTCTGTCATGCTTTTTATCCTTTCCATGAAAGAGCGACATGCCTGGCTAGCGGTTTAGTGATCAGTGATCAGGGATCAGTGATCAGGACGCGTTTGGCGTTATACATACATATCAGAATTACCGCTGTGTATGCACTGGCGTCAAGTATGCCCTGACCACTGATCACTGACCACTGATCACTAAATCGATAGCGCTCCGCGCCGCTTCTTTCAACCATCACCGGGGAAGTCCCCGAAAATCTCATCGGAGTGAAAGTCCGAAGGATACATACCGGTACATTATAGCAGAAAGGGCGGGGAAGGGTAAAGGCTATAGTAGTTTAGGGATAAGGAATGAATAAAGTGAGGAGGGAGGAGTTAGGAGTGGAGGTGCGCCGCACAATTCATAAAGCGGCGCAAGTTTAGAAATGTATAAACGCATTTGGCTGCTTCCTCACTACCGTGAACCGTTTACCGTGCATACTACTGATAGCGAGCCGTAGAGCGATAAACTCTTATGCAGAGGGTGTATCGCTTCACGGCTCGCTATCGGTAAAAGAGCCGGTAAACGGTTACACGGTAAACGGCTAACGGTAGTGGGAAAGCAGGTGCGCGCGCTGACTTTCCAAACTCGCGGCGCTTCTTAATTTGTGCGCCGCTCCACCACTCCTCACTCCTCACTCCTCACTTTTTCATAGCAGCCCCGCGGCCACCACCGCCAGGAGCGCGCCCCAGGCTGCCAGCGCCGCGGGATTTCTTTTTCCCTTTCGCCTCGCGGGAAGCGAAGGGATTTTTACCGGCGCGAATTTTCTTTTTTCGAAGTCTGAGAGAAGTTGGTAGTACACCATGCCCCGCTGTCCCTTGGCGTAGAGCGCGGACAGCAGTGCTTCGTGATCGCCCAAGGGGATTTTAGAAAGGGAGACAAGCGCCGCGCGGCCGATCTCTGAGAGCAGGTCCTGCTTCCACATCTCGATGACCCACGGCTCCTCTAGCCTAGGAAATCCGGCGCGCACCCGCTCCTCCTCGATCTCCTTCGCCGCGTCCAAAGGAGAGAGAGCAGTGAAATCTCTCTCGATTTCCAAAAGCCGCGCAAGGCTCATGTGGCCCATGGCCATTTCATTCAGCTCGATCATCATGCGAGAGAGGGGGCTTTTCTTTTCGAAATCTTTTCGGTCATACACTTTCCCCTCGGCGATGCGATGCGCCGCGCGGAGGGCCTCCTTCTTCTCCCAGCCGATGAGCCAATAAAATTCCGCCTCACTGCGATTTTCTATTTGCAAAAGCAGCCGCAGGTCCTCCAAGTCCCTTCCCCCTTCACTCGTCAGCTGCTGCTCACGTAAAAGCAGCGAAGCCATCTCGTCACGGCTGTGGAGTCCCAAACGGTAAAATGGATTTTCAGTAAAAAACACGATGCACCTCGGATGAAAATTAATTTTTTCCTATTATACGAGATGGGAGCGTTTAGCGCTATCGATTTCGTAGTCGGTGGTCGGTGGTCGGGGCGCATTTGACTGCTGCCTCACTGCCGTGTAACCGTTCACCGTATAACCGTTAACCGCGCATGCTACTGCTAGCGAGCCGTGTGGTGATAACCTCTTGCACAGAAGGTATATCACTCCATGGCTCGTCATCAGTAAAAGAGCCGGTAAACGGTTACACGGTAAACGGTTCACGGTAGTGGGGAAGTAGCCAAACGCGCGGGGGGCTACCGATTACCGACCACCGACTACCGACTACTAACCTCCCAACTTTCTTTTTCTCTCATTTCCGGCTGTTTCTTCTCTCAATCTCCTTCAGAAGAGGCGAACGGAAAATTAGAATAAATTTTCCCTATTCCCTTTTTGGCTCTTATGGTGTATCATAGTATCCAGCACAAGATATTGTGCTTATATTTTTGCAATATTTCAACATTTAGTATTTTGTTTTATCCGATAGAATCTAGGTTTTTTACGGTTGTTACAGGGGAAGAGCGCGATAGATATGGAAATTAGAGAAGAAATCACGAATTCATGCGTGAAAATGAACGTTATAAAGAGAAATGGACAAGAGGTCCCCTTTGATATTTCCAAGATTGTGAATGCCATCCGCAAGGCCAATAAGGAAGTAGAGCCCATCCACC
The DNA here is from genome assembly GCA_963616715.1 of Ruminococcus bromii. GTDB lineage: Bacteria > Bacillota > Negativicutes > Veillonellales > Dialisteraceae > Dialister. The sequence continues at coordinate 4,700 of CAVEMF010000071.1, forward strand.
AGATGAGCCCGTTCCAGATCCAGGCAGTGGCAGATAATATTTCCAGAAGAATGGCCTCCTACTCCCACGCCTGCAATGTGGAAGACATCCAGGACATGGTGGAGACGGGCATCATGGAAATGCGCGGCTACGAAGTGGCGCAGAAATATGTGCGCTATCGTTACAAGCGCGAGATTTCCAGAAAGAGCAATACCACCGACGACGGGATCCTCTCCCTCATCGATCTCAATAACGAAGAAGTGAAGCAGGAAAATTCCAACAAGAATCCGGTCATCAATTCCACCCAGCGTGACTACATGGCCGGCGAAGTGTCCAAAGACCTGACCCGCCGCTTGCTCTTGCCGGAGGAAATCGTGAAGGCCCACGAGCAGGGGATCATCCATTTCCATGACGCCGACTATTTCGCTCAGCGCGAGCACAACTGCGACCTCATCAATCTGGAAGACATGCTGCAAAATGGCACGGTCATCAGCCAGACCATGATCGAGAAGCCTCACTCCTTCTTCACCGCCTGCAACGTGACCACCCAGATCGTAGCACAGGTGGCATCGAACCAGTACGGCGGCCAGTCCTTCACCTTAGCGCACCTGGCGCCTTTCGTAGACATCAGCCGCCAGAAAATCAGACGGGAAGTCCTGAAGGAAAGAGAAGAAACCGGTGAGGTGATGGATGAAGGCATCATTTCTAAAATCGTAGAGCGCCGCCTCCATGAAGAAGTGAAGTCCGGCATCCAGACCATCCAGTACCAGCTCATCACCCTCATGACCTGCAATGGCCAGGCGCCTTTCGTCACCATGTTCATGTACTTGGACGAAGTAGCAGACGGCCAGACCCGGAAGGACCTCGCCATGATCATCGAGGAAGTCCTCCGCCAGAGAATGCAGGGCGTGAAGAATGAAAAGGGCGTGTGGATCACCCCAGCCTTCCCGAAACTCATCTACGTCTTGGACGAAGACAACATCCACGACGACTCCCCGTACTACGAGCTCACCAAGCTGGCCGCTGAATGCACCGCCAAGCGCATGGTGCCGGATTATATTTCCGCGAAAATCATGAAAGAGCTGAAGAATGGCGACGTGTATCCCTGCATGGGTTGCCGCAGCTTCCTCACCCCGGACACCGAGGGCCTGGAGAAGGATGGGAAACACAAATACTACGGCCGCTTCAACCAGGGCGTAGTCACCATCAACCTGGTGGACGTGGCCTGCTCCTCTGAGGGCGATATGGATGCGTTCTGGAAGATTTTGGAAGAACGCTTAGAGCTCTGCCATAAAGGCCTGCGTTGCCGTCATGAACGGCTCCTTGGCACCGTCTCCGACGTGGCTCCTATCCTTTGGCAATACGGTGCTTTAGCGCGCCTCAAAAAGGGCGAGACCATCGACAAGCTCCTTTTCAATAACTACAGCACCATTTCCCTTGGCTATGCGGGCCTCTATGAAATGTGCGTCCGCATGCTCGGCGTGTCTCACACCACCGAAGAGGGCCGGAAATTCTCCCTGGCGGTCATGCAGAAGCTCAATGACAAGTGCGCCGAGTGGCGCGCAGCCGAGCACATCTCCTACTCCGTCTACGGCACCCCCATGGAATCCACCACTTACAAATTCGCCAAGTGCCTGCAGAAACGCTTCGGCATCATCCCCGGCGTGACGGATAAGAATTACATCACCAACAGCTACCACGTCCACGTGGCAGAACCCATCGACGCCTTCCACAAGCTGAAATTTGAGTCGGATTTCCAGAAACTCTCCCCCGGCGGCGCGATCTCCTACATCGAAGTGCCAAACATGCAGACCAATATCCCGGCAGTCCTGACGGTCATGAAATATATTTATGAAAATATCATGTACGCGGAGCTGAATACCAAGAGCGATTACTGCATGATCTGCGGCTACGATGGAGAAATCAAAATCGTCGAAGACGAGACCGGCAAGCTCGTGTGGGAATGCCCCCACTGCGGCAACCGCGACCAGCACAAAATGAGCGTGGCCCGGAGAACCTGCGGCTATATCGGCACCCAGTTCTGGAACCAGGGCCGCACCCAGGAAATCAAAGACCGAGTCCTGCACCTCTAATCCCAGGCGGCGCAAGCCGCCTTTTTCTTTTTGTTTTGAGACACGAAGAGCGCAGCTAAGTTAGGAGTTAGGAGTTAGGAGTGGTGGTGCGCCGCATCAAATTGGAAAGCGGCGCGAGTTTTGAAATAAGTGAACGCGTTTGACTCTCTCCCCACCACCGTGAACCGTTTACCGTGTAACCGTTAACCGGCCCTTTTATCGATTACGAGCCGTGAAGCGATACACCTTCTGCGTAAGAGCTTATTGCTCCACGACTCGCTATCAGTAATATGCGCGGTTAACGGTTATACGGTAAACGGTTCACGGTAGTGGGAAAGCAGCTAAACGCGCGCTGACTTTTCAAACTTGCGGCGCTTCTTAACTTGTGCGCCGCACCTCCACTCCTCACTCCTAACTCCTCACTTCGGCAAACGCGCCCTGACCACTAATTACTGATCACCGATCACTAACAACACCATCATGAACTACGCCAACATCAAAGAATACGACATCGCCAATGGGCCGGGCATACGGCTCACCCTCTTCGTTTCCGGCTGCACCCACCACTGCAAGGGCTGCTTCAATCCGGAGACCTGGGACTTTTCTTACGGAAAGCCCTTCACCAAAGAACTGGAAGACCACATTTTGAAAGAAGTGGGCGCAAACTACTACGAAGGCCTCACGCTCCTTGGCGGCGAGCCCATGGAGCCGGTGAACCAGAAGGGCCTTCTCTCCCTGGTCACCCGCTTCAAGGAGCTGTACCCGAAGAAAACCATCTGGTGCTTCTCGGGCTACCTCTTCGACCGCGACATCCTAGGCCACTTCGCCAAGGTCATGCCGGAAACCATGGAGCTCCTAAAGCGCATCGACGTGCTGGTAGACGGAGAATTCATCCTGGAGAAAAAAGACGTGACCCTCCTCTTCAAAGGCTCCTCGAACCAGCGCACCATCGACGTGCCCAAGAGCCTCGATGCCGGAGAAATCATCCAGTGGGACCCCAGGGATACCAGCATGTCGCCTAACTCAAAGTTATAGCGCTAGTGGTTAAGTGATCAGTGATCAGTGATTAGTAGTCAGGGCGCATCTGACACTAGCGTCAGATGCGCCCTGATCACTAATCACTAATCACTGATCACTAAAGCCCGCATCAAAAAACGCCACCTGACGGTGGCGTTTTCTATTGCCCAAAACTTTATGCCGTTTCTTTCTTGCCGAAGATGGTCTGGAAGCCTTCTACAGCCAGGACGATGGCGAGGACTACCAGGAGGGAGCCGATGCCGGCCTGGGCATAGG
>CAVEMF010000072.1:0-8024 GCA_963616715.1 Ruminococcus bromii
AACCCTGCTACAATAAGGGAAACCTTATTATAAAGAGGATATAAAAATGGATACACGAGAAGAACGTATACGAAAAGCCGCCGAGGCGGCGATGGCGGAGAAGCCTTCTAGCCGCGTGATTTCTTTTTCTCTGGAGGGAGAGACATTTTGGATCAAGCGGAAGATGGGCAACGGCCGCAAGGCGGCGGTGAAGTATTCCGTCGAGAAGGAATTTTATTATGAAATCGCCCGCATGACCATTGCGGCAAGAAACGTGCCGGACTTGGTGGCGCCCATCGAAGTCTTGACGCCGACCTACATGGTCACGGCTGATGGCGGGGACAACCTGACCCATTGGCTGGAATCGGATATTTCTGAAGACGAAAAGATTGCGATCCTAGAGCAAGCCGGCGCGTCTCTCGCTGCGCTGCATGAGGCGGGCATCGTCCACGGCCGCCCGGCGCTTCGAGATATTTGCTTCAAAGCGGGGAAGATCACATTCTTGGACTGGGAGAACCGACTCTACTCCCAAGACATCGAGGAGCAAAAGGCCATCGACTTTCTGATTTTCCTGCAAGGCTTGGCGCGGGAAAATTTCGCAGAAGGCAAGAGCCGCCTAGCCGCCATGGACCGGGGCTATAGAACTCACGGCGGCGAGGAAGCGCGAAAGGGAGCCTATCGTTTCCTTAGGAAACACGAAATCCTGCAAGTCATCATCAAGAAGCTCTCGGTCTTCCACATGGTAGACGTGGAGTCGGTGCAGCGGGTGATTGACTATTTGAAAGAGAATGAGTAGCGTGAGTGGTGCTAGGGAAGCACTGATTAAATCGCTTTTCATCTGAATTTCTGGCCCAATGGCGCAATACTTCGTCGGACTCCCCCTTAAATACTTCGGTATTCGCGGGGAATTCCTCCTCGTCTTGCACCATTGGGCTGGTCAGAAATTCAGATGGCGATTTAATCAGTGCTTCCCTAGTGCACACATGAAAATGCTGCCGCTATCGGTTTAGTGATCAGTGATCAGTGGTCAGTGATCAGGGCGCATCTGACTGCTGCCTTATTCATCGCTTTTACCCCCTTCCTCCGGAAGGGGGGCAGGGGGGTTGGGGCGAGGAAGCAGGTACGCAAGGCCAACCCCCGCCCTTCGGGCCCTCCCCCTTCCAGAGGAAGGGGGTTAAAGTGATGAATGGGGCAGCAGTCAAACGCGCACTGACCACTGATCACTAAATCGCTATCGTAAAAAGGAGAACTTATGAAAAATAACAACTACCTGATCCCCATCGGGCTTATGCTCTTTGCCCTCTTCTTCGGCGCGGGCAATTTGATCTTCCCGGTCTTCATGGGACAGAATGCCGGCGAGCAGACGATCCCGGCTACCATCGGATTTCTTTTGACCGGCGTGGGATTTCCGATCCTTGCCGTGGCGGCCATTGGCTACGCCGGCGATGATTTGGAGTCTTTGGCCTCTCGGGTGCATAAGAAATACGCCATCTTCTATACCGTGGCGCTGTACCTCACCATCGGCCCGGCCTTTGCCATTCCTCGTACCGCCACCACGTCTTTTGAAATCGGCGCGGCGCCTTTCTTTGATCCGAGCATGAAGGATGTGGCGCTCTATGGATTTTGTTTCCTCTTTTTCCTTGTGTCCTGGTGGCTTTCCATCAGCCCATCGAAATTGGTGAACCGCATCGGGAAATTCATCACCCCGGCGCTGCTCCTTTTCCTGGCCATTCTGTTTGCGGCGGCCATCTTCACGCCCATGGGCGCTTGGCAAGCGGCTTCGCCTTCCTATGAGCCATCCTTCCGCGCGCTGACCCAGGGCTTTTTGGATGGATACAATACGCTGGACGCTGTGGCGGGATTTGTATTCGGCATCGTAGTGGTGAACGCCGTCCGTCTCTACGGCGCAGAAACCAATGAAGAGGTGGCCCAGGCGACGCTGAAGAGCGGCCTCATCGCCGGCGCGTGCCTGGCGGTGATTTATATTTTCCTTGCCATCATCGGTGCGGACTCGGTGGAAGTCTTAGGACATCTGCCCAATGGCGCAGACATTTTGGTGGCGGTATCGAATCACTACTTCGGAAGCTTCGGTCAGATCCTCATGGGCCTCATCGTGCTTCTGGCCTGCCTCACCACCAGCGTGGGACTCATCACCGCTTGCGGTGAATATTTCCAAAAGCTTATCCCTTCGGCGGGATATAAAATGCTGGTCACCCTCTTCTCGGTGATTTCCTTCGGTGTCGCTCTCTTTGGCCTGGATACCATCATTGTCTCTGCCATCCCTGTTTTGATGTTCCTCTATCCCTTGACCATTGCCCTGGTCTTCCTTCTTTTCTCTGACCATCTTTTCGGCGGAGAAAAGTGCGTCTACCGCTCGGCCATCGCCTTCACCCTGATCCCCGCCCTCTACGACGGCCTCCACACCGCCGGCCTCTCGCTTGGCGCTATGGACGATATCATGGCCGCCATGCCGCTGGCCTCCTACGGCCTCTCGTGGCTCTCCTTCTTCGTCATCGGGGTGGTAGCGGGGCTTTTGGTTAGCAAGGTGAGAGAGTGAGAAATAAGAAAGGAAGATGTGAGTGCTTTTAGTGAGGAGTTAGGAGTGAGGAGTGGAGGTGCGCCGCACAATTCATAAAGCGGCGCGAGTTTTGAAATAGGTAAACGCGTTTGGCTGCTTTCCCACTACCGTGAACGGTTATACGGTAAACGGTTCACGGTAGTGGGAAAGCAGTCAAATGCGCGGCAACCTTCTAAACTTGCGGCGCTTCTTAACTTGTGCGCCGCACCACCACTCCTCACTCCTAACTCCTCACTACGACGAAGCAAGCTTTATCCTAAAGATCGGAGTTACTATGACCCTACCAAACCTTCCCCTCGGCTCGGGGCGGCCGAAAATTTGCGTGCCCCTGGTGTCCGCTTCTTTGGCGGCGCTGGAAATAGAATGCGAAAGCCTTGCCGCTGTGCCATTTGATTTGCTCGAGTGGCGCATCGATTACCTCTTGGCGGATGAAAGTTTTTCTTATGAAACAGATTTACCCAAAGCTTACGACATCATCCGCAAGCATTACAAAGACGCGGTGATCCTCACCACCCTGCGCACGAAGAGCCAGGGCGGGAGCTACGAGCTTAGTGATGAGACCTATGGAAAGATTCTCCATTTCCTTTTGGAAAATCATCTGGCCGACCTCTTGGATATCGAGGAAGGCCACGCGCTTGCTCTCACCGATTTGATTTCTACAGCCAGGGAAAAAGAAATCCCTATCCTCATGAGCTATCACAAATTCAGCGGGCCACTTTCTTTCGAAGAGCTCACCTCTATTTATAGACATATGAAATCCGAAGGCGCCGACGTCCTCAAAATCGCTGTGATGCCCAAAGCCCCCAAGGACACGGCCACGCTTCTTCTCGCTGCGGCGACCCTGCGAGAAGAATTTCCGGACACCCCGGTCATCGCCATCGGCATGGGCGCCCTAGGCCAGCTCACCCGCATCGCCGGAAACGACCTCGGCGGTCCCCTGACCTTCGCCGCCGGCCAAAAGGCCAGCGCCCCGGGGCAGCTCTCGGCGAAGGATGCGAAGGGAGTGCTGGAGTTATTATACGGAAAAGCGGAAGAGGGGGAGTAATCGGTAGTCGGTTCGCATTTGACTGCTTTCCCACTACCGTGTAACCGCTCACCGTATAACCGTTAACCGTGCATGCTACCGCTAGCGAGCCGTGAGGTGATAACCTCTTGCACAGAAGGTATATCACTCCATGGCTCGTCATCAGTAAAAGGGCCGGTAAACGGTTACACGGAAAACGGTTCACGGTGGTGGGAAAGCAGCCAATCGCGCCTTATCCTTCAGTCCAGTTGGTTCCCATGTAAAAATCCGCCTTTATAGGAAGGCGGATTTTTGTTATACTGAATTTAATATACTATTCAAATGAGATTGGTTGAGGGCGTGAAAAAACTCCGCCTCGAGCTACCAACTATAGGCGGAGTATCCATTCCAAATATTTCGGGAGCTGACCCTTGGTGCAGCACCTTTTCTATTTTCATTATACTGTTTTTTATTGCTTAGGGCAAGGGAAATAAGAAATTCACAAATCAGCAGCATACAGGGGGGATCGGCAAATGTGCCCGACTACCGACCACCGACCACCGACTACTATTTCCAAAGAGGATCCAACTATGACAACTGGCGAAAAATTATTTATCGAAGGAAAGATTGACGAAGCCTATGATGTGCTGATGGAGGAAGCGGCGAAGGGGAATGGCCGGGCCATGTACCTTTTGGGCGAGTATGCCAAGCACCCGTGGCTTACGCCGGTGGATTGGGAGCTGGCGAAGACATATGCGGAAGCGGGGGCCAAGGCGGGCGACGTGCTGGCGGATTTCAACAGGGCCTACGCCATGCCCTATGGCTCGGAGGAGCAGAAGGCGCATCTTGCGGCGCTGCTCCCCAAGGTGCAGGCTTTGGCCGAGGCGGGCGATGCGTTGGCTATGTATGAGATGGCCGACGTATGCGCCCAGGGGATTTGCTGCGAAAGAAGTGTCCGCGGCCGCTGGGCTTGGAATGAAAAGTGCGCTGCCAAGGGCCTTTGGATCGCCCGGGCGCGTATGGGTTCTTTGTACCTTTGGGCCGATGGGGAAATGGCGGATTACCAAGATGTGGAGAAGGGCATCGCCCTATTGCAGGAGATGATCCGGGAGCAGCGGAAATCCTCCGGCGAGGCGGCGCAGCTTTTGGCAGACCATTATCTTTTCACCGGAGATTTGAAAAAGTCGTATCCTTACTGTGAGCTGGCGGTAAAGTGGGGCCACCCTTTGGGGTATTTCTTCCTGGGACGCCACTATATGATCGGCGAGGCGGTGCCGCAGGATTTCCCCAAAGCCATCGAGCTTTTAAAAAAGGCCTTTGATTTCCATGGCGAGTATGCCAGCGATGCGGCGCTGTATATCGGAAATGCGTACACCTTCAGCTTTGACACGAAGAACGCCTTTTCTTGGTACAAAAAAGCGGCGGACATGGGGAATGATCGGGGCTGGCTAGAGCTGGGCGTTTGTTACCAAGAGGGCCTGGGGGTCGCAGTGGATGAGGAAAAGGCGCTAGCGCTCTATCGGAAGGCCTATGAGTCCCATAGCTCTTCCTGGTGCGATGCGGCGTTCCACATGGCGCGGCTTTTGGAAGGAAAGGACAATGAGAAGGCCTTGGGGCTTGCTTTGGAAGCGGCGAAGGCGGGCCACTGGGAGGCCATGATCTTTTTGATCCACCTATATACAGAAGTGAAGGTGGACTACAGCGAGTCTCTCCGCTGGGCCAAAGCGGCCTATGACAGGGCTGATGACGCGAATTCTTACAAAGGCGAGCTGGCCAATCACATCGCTGCCTGCTACAACCGGCTGGAGGATTTTGAAAATTGTCTCTCCTGGGCGAAGAAGGCGGCGGGTCTTGGTATGGTGTCTGCCATGTACGAATATGCCCACATGCTCTATGAAAAAGATGCCACGCCGGCAGAGATTCGGGAAGCTCGGTCTTGGTTTTTGAAATACATCGAAGAGATTTCCCAAGAGCCGGCCTGTGAGGATAGAGATGCGGCCCTTGGCGATGCGGCCAATCTGGCGGGCATGTGCTGCACCCGCCTGGGCGAATTGGAAGAAGCGCTTCCCCTCTTTAAGAAAGCGGTGCAGTACAAAGACCCCTTCGGCATGATGAACCTGGGGGGGCTCTACCTGGGCATGGCCGACGAGGATAAAGAGAAATTGCCGCAGGCTTTGGAACATTTCATGATGGCGGAGAACTATGGCAAAGACATCTTTGATGACCAAGCCAAAGGCATCTCGGCCAGCCAGATTTCCATCTGCTATCGCAAAATGGAAGACGAGAAAAATTGTTTCTACTGGGCCAACAAATCCGCCTCCTACCGCTGCGAGGTGGGGATGATTGACCTGGGCATGCTCTACGCCAAAGGCATCGGCACCCTGAAAGACATGGACAAGGCCATCCAGTGGCTCACGGCGGCCTACGAGCTCCAGGGCATCCAGGCCGGCGAGACGGCGAATTACTTAGGCCTCCTCTACGAAGAGCTGAAGGACTTCAAGACCGCGTCGGCGTGGTTTAGGAAATCCGCAGACCTGGGCACCGAATGGGCCATGTACAACCTGGCCACCCACTACGAAGCCGGCGACCTCGCAGATGATGGCCGCCCGGACTACGAGAGCGCCCTCCTCTGGTACGAAAAAGCCATCGCCTGCGGCGGCGAAGCCGTAAGCGACGCCGAAGAAGGCGCCAGCCGCTGCAAAGCCGCCGCCGAAGGAAATCAAAAAGAAGAAATCGAATTTTCCACCACGAATCTAAAGGACCTCTATATGCCCTGGCACGCGACCATGAAGTGGGGGAAGTAGGTGTAGGGAAAAGGCGCAGGAGGTTTTAGTTAGGAGTTAGGAGTGAGGAGTGAAGGTGCGCCGCATCAAATGGGAAAGCGGCGCGAGTTTTGAAATAGCTAAACGCGTTTTCCTGCTTCCCCACTACCGTGAACCGTTCACCGTGTAACCGTTCACCGCGCATACTATCGATAGCGAGCTGTGAGATGATAACCTCTTGCACAGAAAGTATATCGCTCCATGGCTCGGTATTGGTAAATGAACCGGTTAACGGTTATACGGTAAACGGATAACGGTAGTGGGAAAGCAGCTAAATGCGCTGACTTTTCAAATTTGCGGCGCTTCTTAATTTGTGCGCCGCACCACCACTCCTCACTCCTCACTCCTCACTTTCACCCTGTGCAATTTGATCTCAATAAAAAGAGCCGCTAGCTCTCCGCTAGCGGTTTTTCATTGCTTGCTATTTCGACCAATCGTGATTGTACACATCCCAATTCTTCTGTCTCTTGAGATACTGGATGCTCTCTTCGATATCATCCAGGAGAAGCTGCTTATCGCGCGGGAGCGTGGCAGCCAGGCGGATGTAGTTGGACACGTGATTGCTTCTAAAGATCATGTGCTCCGTTTCCGGAAGGTCCAGGTGCTCCACCATCAGCTTCAGCTCTTCCATGAGGCCGTAAGGCGGGAGCGGGTGGAATTCGCCGCGCTCGAATTGCGCCTTGAGTTCGCTGCCTCGATAGAGCATGAGAGAAAGCGCCGAGAGGTGGGTCGGCTTGATTTCATTGATGGCATGCGCCGTGGCCAAGGCGTGGCGCTCGCTGCCTTCCTTGCCGGCGATGCCCAGGATCACCATGATCGAGAGCTGCATGCCCGCCGCGCGGACGCGCTTGCCCACTTCGATGGACTGCTCGCCGTTCACGCCCTTGCGGATGTCCTTCAAGGTCTGGCTATCGCCGCTCTCCATGCCGTAGTAGAGCATCTGGAGGCCCGCCTCCCGCAGCGCCGTCAATTCCTCCACCGACTTTCGGAGAATGTCTCCCGGTGCGGCGTAAGAAGACACGCGCTCCAGGTTTGGGAAATATTTCCGCAGCGTCGCCAAAATTTTCAAAAGACGATCGGTGGGAAGCACCAGCGCATCGCCGTCGGCTAGGAACACCCGGCGCACGCCCTCTGCGTCCACCGAGTACGCCATGGCGATCTGCCGCATGATCTGCTCGTCCGACAATTTCTCAAACTTCACGCCGCGATACATATTGCAATAGGTGCAGCTATTGTGCGCGCAGCCTCTCGTCACGCGAAGGATAAAGCTCTCCGCTTCACTGGGCGGACGAAATACAGGAGTGTCCCAAGAATCAAAAAATAAACCGGCCATTGGTATCGTTCCTTTCATTAAGTTTTAGTGATCAGTGATCAGTGATTAGTGATTAGGGCGCGATTGACGCTATGCACACATAGCGGTGTCACCTGTATGTATGCACTGACGTAAAATGCGTCCTGATCACTAATCACTGATTACTAATCACTAACAATCACATAGCATTTTTTCTATATGATGATTGTACGAAAGAAAAGGCCAAAAGTCAACTACATATTTAATTTTTTTTATGTGTGATATAATAAGGGAGAAAATTAGTGAGGAGTGAGGAGTTAGGAGTGGTGGTGCGGCGCACAAGTTAAGAAG
>CAVEMF010000073.1:0-8011 GCA_963616715.1 Ruminococcus bromii
GATCACTGATCACTAAACCACCAGCGTCAACTCCGACGATCCCAATAAAAAACTGCAGCCATAGGCCACAGTTTTTTCTGTCTTATTTTCTTTCTTTGATTCGAGCAGCTTTGCCGGAGAGGCCACGCAGGTAGAAGAGTTTTGCGCGACGAACGATACCGCGGCGCTTTACTTCGATCTTATCGAGACGTGGGGAATGAACGAGGAAGGTTCTTTCTACGCCTACGCCGTAGGAAATACGACGAACGGTGAAAGTTTCTCTTACGCCGGCATTTCTTCTAGCGATGACTACGCCTTCGAATACCTGGATTCTTTCGTTCTTGCCTTCTACGACTTTAACATGAACTCTTACGGTGTCCCCGGGACGGAATTCAGGAATGTCGTTTCTCAGCTGTTCCTTTTCCAATGCTTCAATGATATTCACGATCTTTTCCTCCTATCACACAGGACATTCATGCCGATCGCAGGTGGCAGAGGACTGTCCAGACTAACGGTAGAATTGTATCACAGTGAGAGGGGGAATGCAAGAAGAAATTAAGTAGAAGGTTCGAGGGGCAGGGGGCAGGGGGAGGTGCGCCGCACAATTCATAAAGCGGCGCAAGTTTTGAGATAGGGAAACGCGTTTTGCTGCTTCCCCACTACCGTGAACCGTTCACCGTATAACCGTTCACGGCACATACTGCCCGCTAGCGAGCCACAGCATGATAAGTCTTACGAAGGAAGGTATATCACTCCATGGCTCGCCATCGGTAAAAGAGCCGGTAAACGGTTCACGGTAGTGGGAAAGCAGGTTAACGCGCTGACTTTCAAAACTCGCGGCGCTTCCCAATTTGTGCGCCGCACCTCCCCCTGACCCTTGCCCCCTTGTCCCTTGACCCTTTATTCCCCTTTCAGCACCTTATCCGCCTTCTCGATATTCTTATGGATCGCGCTAAGGCAGGTCTTGAATTTCTGCATTTCTTCGTCGGTGAATTTGTATTCCATCACTTCTTCGACGCCATTAATGCCGATGAGGGCCGGGACGCCTACGAAGACATCGTGCTCACCGTATTCGCCGTCCAGTTCTACCGAGCAGGGGAGGATGCGTTTTTCATCGTGGAGGATGGTGCGTACCAGGGTAGCTGCGGCGGAGGCGATGCCGTACTCGGTGCAGAATTTCCCGCTGTAGGTGACCCAGCCGCCTTTGATGGCGGTTTCCTGTACTTTGTCTTTATCGAAGACAAAGCGCGGATCCTCTTCCATATCTTTCAGCGGTTTGCCGTAGAAATTGATGACAGACCAGGGAACGATCTGGGACGCGCCGTGTTCGCCCAGCATGAAGGCGAAGAAGCCGCGGGAGTCCAGGCCCGTCTGGTCGGAAATCGCATGGATGAGGCGGGAGGAGTCGAGCAGCGTGCCGGTGCCCAGGACCTTGCCGCGGGGAAGTCCGGAGAGCTTGGCGATAAGGTGCGCGATCACGTCGCAAGGATTGGTGATGGAAACGAAAATGCCATGGAAACCGCCGGCCATGACCTTCGGGATGTAGTCAGCCACCTGGCGCACGCTATTTTCCAATTCATCATCACGATTTCCGGTAGCACAGAGGGTGATGTCGCCCACTGCATTGACGATGATGTCGCAGTCCTTCAGGCCCGCATAGTCTGCTCTTTTATATACAGAATGGTTCGGCATGTACATCACAGCGTCATTGAGGTCCTGACATTCGCTGATGGCCTTCGCTTCGTTCAGATCGCAAAGCAAAATCTCATCGGCGATCCCCATCATGCCCAGACAGAATGCCACATGAGCCCCCACATGACCCAGGCCTACCACGCCAACAATTCTTTTCTTCAACATAAAAACACCCTCCTACTGCATAACCCCATATATAAGTAAAAAAATAGTAGAGAATGGCAAATGCATTCTCTACTTATGAATGTAACACATGGAAGGAGAAGGTTCAAGGGTCAAGGGGCAAGGGGCGGGGGGGGAGGTGCGCCGCACAATTCATAAAGCGGCGCGAGTTTTGAAATAGGTAAACGTGTTTTGCTGCTTCCCCACTACCGTGAGCCGTTTACCGTATAACCGTTAACCGCACATACTACCGCTAGCGAGCCATGGAGTAATAAGTCTTACGAAGGGAGGTATATCGCTCCACGGCTCGCCATCGGTAAAAGAGCCGGTAAACGGTTATACGGTAAACGGATAACCGTAGTGGGGAAGCAGGTTAACGCGCTGACTTTCAAAACTCGCGGCGCTTTTTAACTTGTGCGCCGCACCTCCCCTTGACCCTGGTCCCCCTGACCCCTGACCCTTCATCTCCGCCAGCAGTACCCCTTCCAATCACAATACCTACACGCCTCGGGAAGCGTGCCCTTTTCTCCTTTGGCCTTGTCTTTGAAATCATTGGCCAGGATCTTACGGGCAGTCTCATCGAAGGCGTCCATGCGCTCTTTCACCCGCTCGCGGCTTTTAGCGAAAGTGACGCAGGGATTTTCTTTGTCGCCGGTGAAGTAGAGTGTCAGATTTCCCACTTCTTTTCCCCACTTCTCTTCTACCAGGCCCGCGTAGATTTCCAGCTGGCTCAGGTAGCGCTCCATCTTGGGGCTGCCGGCCGCCGGCTTCTTGCCGGTCTTGAAGTCGATGACGTCCACCTTCTCGCCGTCCCCTTGCAAGAGGTCGATGGTACCGTGAAGGATGTAGTCCTCTCGCACCAGCTCCAGCGGAAATTCGGCCTCCAGGATCGTGTCCCATTTCCCTTCGCGGAAATGGACGTAGCCCATCACCTCGCTGAAAGCATTTTCCAATTTCTCTTGGGAGAGCCAGGCATTTTCACTTTCGGATAAGGAAATATAATTGGTCATCATCCAGCCATAAATAACCGAAGGCGTTAGGCTCTTCGCCTCGCCGCGAAGCACAGCGCGATGCACATCCTCGATGGTCTCATGCACCAGGGAGCCGTACATGGCAGACGCCGCCTGGATGGTGGCGAAGTGGTAAATTCGCTGCCATTTGTATTTCCGCGGGCACTCTTCATAGAGCGCCACGTGGCTGGTGAACGCAAAGCGGGGCTTGAAGGAATTTTTCTTCACCGGTCCAAAGGTGATCCCGTCCATGGAAATGCGGCGGTCATCATACTCCGGCAGCGCGTTCAGTACCGGCCAGAAGCAAGGCGATGGGTAAGCGCTCTTGTCATAAGCAGTGGTCAGCACCAAAAGCGACTCGGCCCGAGAGAAGGCGGTGTAATATTTCCGCTGGAAATCCAGATTTCTCACCCGGTCCGCCGGTTCGTAGGGACGCCGCCCGGTGACGGTCTCCACCACTTCGGTGAGGAGATTTCCCTTCTCATCGTCCCGCGGCTTTTCGTCCAGCGACGCCACGATGACCACCGGGTACTCCAATCCCTTGGACTGGTGGATATTGAGAAACGACACCGCCCCGGACGGCGCGTAGCGTTCCTCGTCTTCGTACTCGTTCACGCCCTGCTCGAACCAAAGGCGAAGGTAACGGCCAAAGAAAATCGGCACGTCCTCCAAGGTTTCCTGTCCGTGGCCATGATTTTCCGAGAGGAAATAGCCGAAGCGACCGATGACGCGGGTGAAGAGCGCGAGATTTCTGACGGCGTTCGACTCCTCCTCGTCGGTCTTATCCAGCATGTCCGCGAAGGGCGCCATAGAAAATATCTGATACGTGAGCCCCAGAAGAGAGCGAGGGAGACGCCCACTGCTGGTGATGATGCTCCGCGTTTCCTCCAGCCACTCTTTCAAAGGCTTCGCCGACGGCCAGCCCAGCATGATCTTCGCCATGCCCATGGCCTCCATGTATTTTTCGCAGACGCCATAGGTCTCGCTCATTTCCGGCCGCTTTTCCATTTCGTCCGCAAAGGCAGGAAATAGGAGAAGCAGCGTCCCCAAGAGCCACTTCACTTCCTTGCGCTCGAAATACATCCCCGCCCGCGGCGCGTAGACCGGGATGCCGCGGCGCTGAAGGCCCATTTGGAGAAGGCGAGAATTGCTGCTCTTCACCGAACTCACTAAGACCGCCACCTGGTTGTAGTCGGAAATCTTTCCGCTCTTCTTGAGCCCTTCGATGAAATCGCAGAAGCGATTTTGCCATTCGCTGATGGTGCGGGCGGTGATCTTCATCACCGAATGACCGCTTTCCTCCTTGTGTGGTTGGATTTTCCCCTTGAGGTAGCGATAGCGCGCGCCGCCTTCCCCTTCCCACAAATGCGCTTGTGTCGGCGAGTAGCGCATCCAATCCATGCAAAACCGTACGATGCCGGGATGGGAGCGATAATTCGTGGCCAAGCGGAACTTCTGGCTCTTCTCATAAGTTTCACCGAAGCGAAGAATATTTCCCACCGATGCCCCGCGGAAGCGATAAATCCCCTGGTCATCGTCGCCCACGACGAATACATTTCCTTCCTCGCCGCCCAAAAGTTTGATGAGCTCCACTTGGATGTAATTCGTGTCCTGGTACTCATCGATCATCACATAGTGGATGCGACTCCGAAGCTTTTTCAGCACCTCGGGATGGTTCGTCAAAAGCTTATAGGTTTCCGTCTGCAAGTGGGTAAAGTCCATCACATGCTCTTCCAAGCAAATGCGGTCGTACTTCATCACCAGCCGCCCTAGCACGCCTGCCTTCCCATGCATAGCAGAGCCGAAGCGCCGCAGCATGTCCTCGGCGTCGATACACTCTTCCAAAATCCCCGACACCAGACGCGAAATATCTCCGCACCGCCGCCAAGGGGAAATAGGAAGCGGCCCATAGAACCCCGGCCGCTCGAAAGGCACCACCGTCTCAATGCCCGGGATGGCGTCGAATTCCTTCAAATGGTTATATATGAGATACTGCTGCTCGAATTGGTCCGTCTCCAAATAATTTTTAGCCAAGGAGGTATAGTCGCAGAACTCTTTCAGGATCCGCCGGCAAATGTGGTGGAAGGTGCCGATGTACATGTCATGGAGATTCACCTCGATGCCCCGAGAGGAAAGCTCATTGGTGAGGCGGGTGGTGAGCTCCTTCGACGCCTTCACAGTGTAGGTGACCAGCATGATTTCCTCCGGCCGCGCCCCCTCCTTCTCGATCAAATGCACCACCCGCTTGATGGTGGTGTAAGTCTTCCCGGTCCCCGGCCCGGCAATCACCAAAGTGGGCCCCTTGGCCGCAATGGCCAGGGCCTGCTCGTCGTTTGCTGTTTTATTCATGGGGGGCACCTCCTGGAGTTTTTCGATTTTTAATGCTATCGGTTTAGTGGTCAGTGAGCAGTGATCAGTGATTAGGGCGCCAATTCGCGATGCCTTACGCTATCGGTTTAGTAGTCAGTGATCAGGGGTCAGTGATCAGGGCGCACTTGACTGAATAGTCAAACACGCCAAGCCCTCTTCTTTAAAAAGGATGACCGTAGGGCGGGTGAGGCTCTGAGGAACCGATTTACTGATCCCACCTTCATCGAGGAAAGTTTACCTGCATCGGCTCGATATCCTCAAATGCGGCCTGATCACTAACCACTAATCACTGATCACTACACCGACAACGGTAATCCCACACAAATCTTAATATCCCAACTCCTCATTTATAATCACCACTTCCATCTCTATATTTCTCATCTTCTTATAGTAGATGGCCATGACATTGCAGATGCGATCCGAAGCGCCGCAGTCGTAGCACTTGTCACCGCCGTGGGCGCTGCAGCCGCAGACGTAGTGGTGGCGCGCTACATTCTTCGGGGCCGCGATATTTCTAGCGCGAGAAATCGCTTCTTCCAGCGTGGGCGCGATCTTATTCACGCCGAAGACGAAGTACACCTTCTTGTGCCCGAAGAGAGATCCGGAGACACGATTTCCTGTGCCGTCCAGGTTCACCATGACCCCGGTCTCTGTGGCCCCATTGACGGAGAGAAGAAATACATCGGTGGTCATGGCATGCCGCGCCAGGTCCAGGAACATGTCATTGGTAGACGCGAAGCCCAGGTGCTCCCGATCCAGTTGGTGCACGTCCCACACCTCATTGTGGGTGGACAGCTTCTCATACATCCCCATGGCCTGCAAGGTCAAAGAATCCCCGAAGCCCACGGTAGTGCCATCGATCGCCGCATCCAGATACGCCGCCGCCTCCTCCTTCGTTTCAAACACACTGCACTTATACCGATTTCTCTGAAATGCGCGTTTTACTTTGGTTAAGTCCATAATTTCCTCCTTTTGTCGCTATTTCGCTATTTATTTAGTGATTAGTGATCAGTGGTCAGTGATAAGGGCGCACTTGACTGAACCGTCAAATGCGTCAAGCCCTCTTCTCTGAAGAGGGTGCCCGCACTCCGGGTGATGCCCCGGAAAGCCGGTTGCCAGCCACACCTTCGACAAAAAAGTTTGCATACATCGGCTCGCCAACGTCAAATGCGACCTGATCACTAATCACCGATCACTGATCACTAACCCCATAGCGCCAAACCACATACACACAAACCACCGGCAGCACCAACACATAGGCGAAAGAGTACCGGAAAACCGCCGACGCCGGAGTGGAGAGAAGGAGCGTCGCCGTATTCACCCATAGCGGGAGCAGGGCGAGGAGGAGCTTCTTCTCGCCGCGCTCATAAAAGACAAGTCCCGCGAAAAGGGTGAGCCACAGCGCCAGGCCCGGGCCGATGAAGCGGCTGCCTTCGTACTGCATATTTCCAAAGAACGACTTCCACTTGGCAGGCATGGAGAAATTCCCCACCGCCATTTGGTCGTTCTCCTTCGGCTTCATATCCTTCGTATTCTCATCGGTCAGCGCCCAGCCGAAGCGCGACTGCACGCTGTACTCCAAGGGGTCCAGATTCCACAGCGCGTAGGTCTCCGTGAGCCAGCCCTCCACGTAGATGCGAGGATTGGCAAGGCCCGTCGCCGCCCAAACCTTTAGAAATTCTCCCTTCTCCTGGTTCAGCCGATTCCTCTGGAAATGGTCGTGCCACTTCACGAAATCCACCGTGTAGGGCGAGTATTCCTTCTTCCATTCTTCTTCGGCAAGGAGCCCATTCATGAAGGAAATCGTTTCCTTACCCCGCTCGCCATTTAATTTTTGCACCCGCCCCAGCTGCTGCAGGGGGATGGCCATAGATTCCTGAAAGAGCGGCTCCCAGTGATGCGTCCGCTGGATGATTTGCCCCGGCGCCACGGAAAGGACCGCCGCCACGAGAAAAGCGCAAAGGATTTTTGTATTTCTTCTGGAAATATATAGCGCCGCCGTGAGGACCAGCGAAACCAAAAGCCCATTGCTTCGAAAAAGCATGGTACCCAAAAGCGCCGCGAGGAAAATCGCCCAGCTCTCCCGTCCCCAGCTTTCCCCTTCCCATTCGCGCAGAAATATCCACACCCAGAAAAGCAAAGCCAGTGAGAAAAATCCATCCCGTACCGCCGCGATGCTATAATTTCCCACCATGGGAAAGAGAAGGAAATAGCCGTAGAGGAGAAGCCCCGCTTTGGGATGCACATGATTTCGTATCCAATAAGCCAAAGCCGTGAGCCCGAAAGAAATCGCCGCTGCTTGCAAGAGCGAAAAAATAAAAATCACCGGCTCCCGGGAGCCAAAGATTTCCTTTCCCCACTCGCTGCCATAGCCATAGATGAGACTGTAGACCCAAGGGAACTGCACCGACGCGTAGAGAGGATTCTCCATCATGAAGACCGTGTCATTCATCCCTGGCGCCGGATAGAAAGCCAAGAGAAAAGGAATCCGCCAAAGGAACATAAGAAGCGCGGCGAGAAAGAAACATTTCCTTCCATGGCTACGCCGTGCCGTAAAGCCAGGGGAGAGCCCGCGGACTCCATAGGGAAGAAGCACAGCAATCGCCACCGCCAGCGCAAGGATGGGAAAGAGATCCCACCAAGAGAGCAGCGGGTGACCGGCAAGCGAAAGCTCCCCCGCCCGGTCCAAGTGATCGATCTTCCAAGTGTAAAACCCGGCGGCCGAGAGCCAAAACCCGAAAGCCAAATGCAGCCGCGAAAAAGAAATAGCCATAGAGACTCCGTGATGAGAAAGAGAG
>CAVEMF010000074.1:0-7983 GCA_963616715.1 Ruminococcus bromii
TGCCAAATGCGCCAAGCCCTCTTCTCTGAAGAGGGTGCCCGAAGGGCGGGTGATGCATTGGTTTAGTAGTCGGTAATCGGTAGTCGGTAGTCGGTTTGCATTTAGCTGCTGCCTCACTTACGCCGAGTCCGGTTGTCGACAAAGCAGTCGGTAGTCAGTAATCGCGCCCCGACTACCGACTACCGACCACCGACTACCAAATCGATAGCCCTCAACTCCTCCTAGTAGCGCGGGGGACACATCACCACCCAAAAAGCACCGGCCCTTCCACTTTTATCATAAAACGACAACTTTTTTGGGAAGTAAGCTCAAAAACGATAACTATTTAAATATTCAAGTCCCACAATGGATAAAATGCGTATCTGTAAAAGGCCCAAAGATGGGACAAAAAAGTCCGACCTGACAGAGGGGGATACGTGGCGCACGAGTTGACAATAAAAGCGGGTGGAAGGCCGTCCATTTTTGAAAAAGGCGATACGGTGGGAAAATAGTGGACTCATGAAATACAAATGTTTCACAAATGTCTATAGGAAGCGTACAGAGATGACAATAGATTGATTTCTAAAGTCGCGATAATTATCGGATAAATCATGAATTTGTTTTCGTGGCATGGAAAAATAGATACACAGAAATATTTCGCAATAACTTTATAATCGTCGAAAGATGCGAAGAAAATAGCGGCTAATTATTTGTTAACTTCGGTAAATTTGACAAAAAGTCCTTCTATGGTAGAATAATGCCCATAGGAGATGGACTATATGACGATTTCACGATTCCA
The DNA here is from genome assembly GCA_963616715.1 of Ruminococcus bromii. GTDB lineage: Bacteria > Bacillota > Negativicutes > Veillonellales > Dialisteraceae > Dialister. The sequence continues at coordinate 779 of CAVEMF010000074.1, forward strand.
AAAGACAAAAAGAATAATAGCCTGCGTCCTCTTGGCTGCTTCTTTAGGCGGCTTCACTGATTTGGCTTCGGCTTCTATGCACACGGGTGATACAGTTTCCTTGAAAAAGGTGACGGTCTACGATGGCAAGGAGAAGAAGGTTATTTCTACGGAAGCAGACAGTTACAAACGGATTTTGAATGAACTGAAGATTTCCATGAGTGTCCATGATCGGTTCTGGACCAGCACGAAGACCGTCAGCGACGGCTCCGTCATGGTAATTGAGCGAGCCGTGCCGGTGATCCTGGTTTCTGATGGCCATTCGAAAGTGGTCTACACTACCCAGCAGACCGTGCAGGGCGTGGTGAATGAGGCCGGATATGATTGGAAACAGATGATGCCCATCGAAGACGGCATGATGCAGGTGAAGGAGGGCATGCAGATCCATGTGGTGCCTTACACCATGCGGAAAGTGACCCGCACGGAGAGCCTCCCCATCGAGTACGAGAAATGGTACGATGAGAAACTTTCTGCTGACCAGGAAGTGGTGGTGCAGGAAGGCAAAGCCGGCAAGCGCCGTGTGGAAATGGAAGAAATCATTTCCGATGGCAAAGTGGTAAAGACCATCCTTCGCCATGAAAGCATCGAGGCGGAAGGCATTCCAGGTGTCATGAAGACAGGAAATATGGAGGACACTGTGGGCTATGTGAGCGAAATGCATGCCACTGCCTACCATCCCTCTGACGGCGACGGCCGCGGCATCACCGCCACCGGCACCATGGCCGGCCACGGCACTGTGGCGGTAGACCCCAGCGTGATCCCCCTAGGAAGCGAGGTCTACATTCCCCAATATGGCCACGCCGTTGCAGCAGATACCGGCGGCGCCATCATCGGCAACCGCATCGACCTGTGCATGGAGACCTTCGAAGAGTGCTTCAACTTCGGACGCAGAGACATTGAAGTGTTTATTAACTATTGAGACTATAGAGAGCAGCTGAGATGAGAAATCATCCGGCTGCTCTTTTTATAAGGGGTCAAGGGGCAAGGGGAGGTGCGGCGCACAAATTAGGAAGCGCCGCGAGTTTTGAAATGGGTAAACGCATTTGGCTGCTTTCCCATGACCGTGAACCGTTTACCGTATAACCGTAAACCGGCTCTTTGGGCGATAACGGGAGATGGAGTCTCGCTATGCTTTCGATAGCGGTTTGTCTCCTGACTCCCGCTATCGGAAGCATGCACGGTGAACGGTTACACGGTTATACGGATAACGGATGTGGGAAGGCAGGTATGCGCGCTGATTTTCAAATTTGCGGCGCTTCTAAATTTGTGCGCCGCACCTTCCTCTTGCCCCCTGAACCTTGCCCCCTGAACCTTTTATGCTATAATAACCCCATAGGAGGATATTATGCTGACAGTATGGATTGCTTTATTTGTGACTGTATTTGATCAATTGGTGAAATGGTTCGTCCAAGGACACATGGAGTGGGGCGAGTCGATTCCATTGATTCCGAATGTATTTCATCTGACTTACATCATCAATCCCGGCGCCGCCTTTGGCATCCTGGCGTACCAGCGGTGGTTTTTCCTGGTGATCGTGGTGATTCTTTTCGGCGCTTTTTTCTTTTTCAGGAAACGGATTCCCACAGAGCCTTCCTATTTCCCGGCGGCCATCGGTATGCTTTTGGGCGGCGCTTTGGGAAATGCCATCGACCGCGTGCGCATCAGCGGGGTGGTGGATTTCTTTGATTTCCGCATTTGGCCGATTTTCAATGTGGCGGACATTTTCATCTGCGTCGGCGTGGCGCTGATTGTATTTTATTTTTGGAGACACGAAGCATGAGTGACACGGTATATAAAGTAACAGAGAACGAAGCAGGACAGCGGCTCGATCAGTTTTTGAAGGACGCCTCCGGCCTCACCCGCTCGGAAGTGCAGAAATGGATCAAAGAGGGACGGGCCATCCTGCTCCCTGAGAAAATGATTCGTCCCAATTATCATGTACAGGAAGGGGACCAGATTTCCTTTTCCTGGGAAGAAAAGGAAGACCTGAAGCTGATCCCTCAAGATTTGCCGCTGGATATTTTGTATGAAGACGATGACATGCTGGTGATTAATAAGGCTCGCGGTATGGTGGTACATCCGGGCTCCGGAAATCCGGACGGCACGCTGGTGAATGCGCTGCTCTTCCACTGCGGCCCGGCGCTCTTTGACGCCTGCGAGGACCCCATCCGCCCGGGCATCGTGCATCGCCTTGATAAGGACACCTCCGGCGTCATGGTGGTAGCCAAGTCCGCTCGCGCCTTCCCGGTGCTGAAAGAAGAAATCGCCACCCATGAAGCCCAGCGTCATTATGTAGCTCTGGTCCATGGGCAGATGGAAGGAAATACAGGGGTCGTCCGCTTCCCTCTGGGACGTAGCACCAAGGACCGCATGAAATGGGACGTGCAGCCCAAGACCGGCAAGCCCGCGGTGACCCATTTCCGCGTCATTGAATTCATGCCTCACTACTCCTGGATCGAGTGCAAGCTGGAAACCGGCCGCACCCACCAGATCCGCGTGCACATGGCTCACATCCGCCACCCGGTGGTGAATGATCCCCTCTATGGCTGGAAGAAGGATCATTTCCCCATCGAAGGACAGGCGCTTCACTCCTGGACACTAGACCTGCGCCACCCGGTCACCGGAGAAGCCATGCACTTCGAGGCGCCGGTGCCGGAAGAATTACTCCGCTGCCTCTCTATCGCAAGAAAAGGGGAATTGTAATGATCACAAGGACATTGTCTGTACCGGGATTTAAGATCGGCACCGCGGAAGACCTGGAAGGCCTCACCGGTACCACAGTGATCCTGGCACCCGAAGGTGGCGCCTACGCTGGCGTGGACGTTCGCGGTTGTGCGCCGGGGACTCGCGAGACCGACCTGCTCCGTCCGGAAAAGACAGTGCAGCAGATCCATGCCGTGGTGCTTTCCGGCGGCTCGGCCTTTGGCCTCGAGTCCGCTTGCGGCGTCATGAATTACTTGGCAGACCGGGGCGTTGGATTTCCGGTAGGCCCGGCCTTGGTGCCTATCGTCTGTAGCGCGGTGCTTTTCGATTTGCTCATAGGAAATCCAAAGGCCCACCCGGACATAGCCATGGGCCGCCTGGCGGCAGAGCGAGCTAGCGCTACTTTCCCCGTGGGCTGCACCGGTGCCGGCACCGGCGCCACCGTGGGCAAGCTCACCGGCTTTGACCGCGCCATGAAGAGCGGTGCCGGGTATGCGGAGCTATCCACCGACGGTGGTTTGGTGGTGGGAGCCTACATGGCTGTCAATGCCGGCGGCGAGGTTTTCGATGGTGATCGCGTATTGGCTGGGGCGCTCTCCGCTGATGAGAAAACCATCGTTTCCTCTCACGACCTGATGCTTCGCGGCTTCAAGCGTGTGATGGGCGGAAATACCTCCATCGGCTGCGTCATCACCAATGCGAAGCTCACCAAGACCGAGTGCCAGATGGTTTCCACCATGGCCCACGACGGCTACGCCCGCTCCATCCGACCGGTGCATACCTCCATGGATGGCGATACTGTTTTCACCATGGCTTCGGGAAATGTAGAAGCGCCCATCGACACCGTCGGGTACTTGGCCGAAGAAGCCGTGCGCCTCGCCGTCCTTGATGCGGTGAAGACCGCCACCTCCCTGGGCGGCCGCCCGGCATTCGCTGACATTTGACAATTCCTTTTATATTTCATATAATGAAGTGACCCAATGGGGATGTACCGGTTTCGACAGGAGATTCTGGGGCATAAATAGCGAGTCGGGATTCCATCTACCCGTTAAACGGTGGGCAAACTTAAACGCAAAACACGATTTTGCTTTAGCAGCCTAATCTGCTAATGTCCTTCAGCGTTTTCCTATGACCCTGAACTGACATCAACCAATAGGATACCAAAGAGGGGTGCATGGGACCTCTTTCGGGAAACCAATCCCAAGCTCGGCAAAGGTAGTTTGTTCCTGTACGGTACTTTGCTCAAATCCAAAAACAGTAACTGCACTCGGAGAAGTTTATGGTTTAGGCTTTTTGGACAGGGGTTCGACTCCCCTCATCTCCACCAACTACGACGCTGCGATCGATGAGATCGCAGCTTTTATATTGCAATTTAGTGGTCGGTGGTCAGTGATCAGTGATCAGGGCGCGATTAGCGCCAGTGCATACACGGAGACATCACCGCTATCGCTGACAGATCCTTCGCTACACTCAGGATGACGGAGACCCGGCGTATATGACGAAGCAGGCAAACGCGAACCGATCAGCGATCACCGACTACTTAGCCGATAGCGGTTTCGGGGGGGATGACGCTGTTGTCAAAAGCGCCCTGACTACTGATCACTGACTACCAATCACTAAATCGACTCCCCGATTACTTAACCGATAGCGGTAATGTCTCCATGTATGCACTGGCGTTAAATGCGCCCTGATCACTGATCACTGATCACTAATCACTAATCACTGACCACTAAACCTTATTGACATCTCTCGATATACCCTTTATAATAAATATAGATATAATTCGATTTACTAAAAAGGAGGCACCACTATGATCCACATGATGACAGGCACAAAGAACTTTGACAAAGCATTGCAGGAAGGCGACATGATCGCCGGCTTCACCGCGCCCTGGTGCGGATACTGCCGCCGCTTGAAACCTATGATCGAGAAGCTGGCCGGGGAAATCGAAGTCCCCATCTACAGCATCAACTGCGACGACGATGAAGAACTGGCCAAGCGCTATGAAGTAGAAACTATCCCGGAACTCATCTATTTCAAAAACGGCCAGCCCACCGGCCGCATCGTAGGCTACGGCAATGTAGGCTACCTGGAGCTCAAAGCCTTCGTGGAAGAAAATCAGAAATAATTTGCATGACTGCCTTAGCGCTCAGCTGGGGCAGTTTTTTGTTGCGGCTTAGTGATCAGTGATTAGTGATTAGTGTTCAGGACGCATTTGGTGATAGCGGATAGAAGTGCCAGGCCTTCTTCTCGAAGAAGACGCACGAAGGGAAGCGGTGCTGGAAAGTCTGGCTGAAAATATGATTTCACAGAAGAAAAGGGTTCATGCTTTGGCTTAAATCTGTTTGTTAATCTAGCCTTACTTGAGTAGACCCTTGGAGAAGGGTCGCGCGATAGCGCCGGATAGAAGTGCCTTGTCGGAGGCACAATCAGCACTAGCCATAAGCGGGCAGGCTGTCTCTAAAGCTTTTCGTCTCCGTCATCCTGAGCGAAGTCGAAGGATCCATTAGCGAAAGTGGAAAACGGAAAAGCATTAGACAGCAGTCAAATGCGCCCTGATCACTGATCACTAATCACTGATCACTAACCCTCCCACTCTCAAACGCACCTCATCATATGATTTCTTGTCGCCCCGTGGTAAAATAAATAAAAAAATCATTTAGAAATGAGGACTTACCATGAAAGACACAGTACAATCTCCACTGGCCTTAGGCCGTTCCTATTTGCAGATACGAAACTATGACAAAGCGCTGGAATTTCTGGGCCAGGCTGTCATGGCGGGCAAGACCAATGCGGCAAAGGACCTTTACGACCTGGGCGACCACTTTTTTCAGGAAGGCGACTACGCGAATGCAGAGAAAGCATTTCAAATGCTGGCAGACCGTGGCCACGGCGAGAGCTGCCTGCGCCTGGGTGAAATGTGCGAGGAAGGCATCGGCCGCAAGCAAGACCTGGAAGCCGCCTTTGGCTACTACAGCGAGAGCTTCAATCAGGGCGTTCCTTTGGGCGCCTACAAGGCCGGCATGCTGATGCTCCCGGACGCCTTGGCCCACGAAGAAGTACGAGACATCGCGCTCACCTGGTTCGACGAAGCCATCAAAGCGGGTATCTACGAGTCCTATTCCGCTGTGGGCGACCTCTACAGCAGCCACTTTGTTTCCGGAAATACCACCAGCGATGACCACGTGGCCTTCACCTGGTACCTGAAAGGTGCCATGCAGAAGGACCCTCTGGCCATGGTGCGGGCGGCAGACTCCCTCTTCGACGGCTGCGGCACAGAGAAAGACACGAAGCGCGCCATTCGCCTCTACGAAGAAGCAGCGGAGCTCGGAAGCAGTGACGCGGCTCGGGAGCTTGGTCATATCTACGAGCAAGGCCTTGATGTCCCCAAAGAATTGGAGAAAGCTTTGGACTGGTACCTGAAAGCCTTTGAGATGGAAACAGAGGAAGCGCCGGACAAACCTTCCGTTGCCGCAGGAAATCTCCTCATGGCCTTGACCGGCACGCTCCATATGCCCTTGAGCAAGAAACAATATGCATTCTTTGAACACTATCTGAAAGTGCTGCGCGAAAAGAATTACGCACCCGCCTTCGGCATTTCCGCCGAGCTTAGCCGCTTCATGGGAAAGATGGACCTGTTTGAGGCCTATCTGAAACAAGGCATCGCGCTGGGAAATGATATGTGCCGCCAAACCTGGGTGCAGCACCAGCTGGAGGAAGCTATAGAAAAATTCCGCAGCCTCCAAACCATTATCGAAGACTATCCGTTCAAACGGAAACAGAAAAAATTCTTAGACAAATTCATAACCCAGGTGAGAGACATAGAAGCAAGCTGCAAAGAAGCCGGTAAGGCCGGCAGCACCATCGCCTGGGAAATCCTGGCATACCTCTACCTTTATTACGGCGGAGATATGGGGGCGACCAAAGAGCAATTCCTGGAAGCCGCAGAAAACGGCAAAGGTGGCACCCTCTTTGACATGGATTACTTCATGTGGTGCTACTACGACGGCTTAGAAGAACCGGAAGAAGGCGGCCTCCATGAGGAAAATCCAAAGAAGGCATTCACCCTGGCCCAAAAGCTGGCTAGAAAGAACAACGAAGACTTCTACGGCATCCTGGCCGAATACTACGAACAAGGCTACGGCATCCGCAAAAGCCAAAAGATGGCCGACCGCTGGGCTGCCAAAATCCCCGAAGGGCCGCCTACCTTCTTCTGAAAAAGCGGGCGACAAGCTCGCTTTTTCCTTTTTTTCTTCCCTTTTTACGCCATTCCTTTAGAAGGGCGACGGCCCGCTCCTCTTTCTATACCCCCTTCCTCCGGAAGGGGGAGGGCCCGAAGGGCGGGGGTTAGGCGGGCAAGCAGCCAAACGCGTGCATTGTAGCGACAAATGCGCATTGTTACTCTGCACCTACATGAGTAGACCCTTGGAGAAGGGTCGCGCAAAGCGCCGGATAGAAATGCG
>CAVEMF010000075.1:0-7976 GCA_963616715.1 Ruminococcus bromii
AGGGGTCAGGGGTCAGGGCGCACCTGACTGAGCAGTCAAGTGCGCCCTGATCACTAATCACTGATCACTGATCACTAAATCTCTCACGCCTTAACAAGTAAAAATCGTATCGGCAAGTACGCTGCGCCGGCGGGGATGAAGCGTAGGTAAAGATCCTTTCCGGCTTCCCAGCTGCCGGCTTCCATATAATGTTCTATGGTGTCGTGGCCAAACCAGCCGCGGCTTCTTTTGTCGTCGGTGCGATAGATTTGGAGAAGCTTTTCATGCTGGCCGATTTGGAAGGTGCCCATGTACACGCCGCCTAAGGGATTGATGTAGAGCTTGTACTTTCCTTCGCCGATGGTAGGGATGCGCATGTGGTAGGTAATGCCGTAGTCGCCGGTATTCTCGCGGGTGACGGCGCTCATTTCATCGGGGCCTTGCTGGAAAGGGAAGGACTCGCCCACTACGATTTCTGCATTTCCTTTGGAGAAATCCCAGGGCTCGCTCTCGTAATAGATGTCACTGGCAAAGGTGCCGCGCATTTCGTGACTGTCCGGTGGAAGCGGGGAGGCGATGTCCAATTTCTCTTGGATGGTCTTATCGTCGTCCCAAGGAAATATGGCCGCCCCCAGCTTCACAGGCTTGTCCGTTTGGATTTCCACGATGCCGCTCACCAGGTCGTCCTCTCGAATGCCTTGCTTATTGTCTTCGAAAAGGATGGTCCGCTTCTTGGCCGGTAGGGAAATCGAAATTTCCTTCTCTTTTCCGCTCACAGCCTCGCGGAAGGAGAGGCTGCTTCCGGTGGGGATGTAGGCACGGCTGGCATCGCCCTTCAGGGTGCGAAGGAGCTTGATGGTTTGCGGCTTGTCAGACTTCGCATAGACCACAAGCCGCGCCGGCTCGGAGAGCTCGTTCACGTGGTAATAGTAGAGCCGGCCTTTCCCTTCCTTCACGGTGCCTGCATATAAAATGCCCGGCTCTTTGGCATACTCGGGGCAATCAGAAAAGATCAGCGTGCCCGCTGTCTTCACTTGCTTCAATGGCAAGGTGGTATATGTCTCCTCCAAAGGAGAAGCCGCAGCCCCGCTTCCGTATAAGGAGAGCGCGCAAATGGCTGCGGCGATGATTCTATGTAGTTTCATAAATAATCCTTTCGTGAGTTAACCGGTATAAAGCTAGTGGTTTAGTGATCAGTAGTCAGTGGTCAGGGCGCGTCTGACTGTAGCGCCAAACGCGTCCTGATCACTGATCACTGATCACTATCCCCTTTCCTTCACCAGCGCTTCGATTTTTTTGAACCGATGCGCCAGGCCGGACTTGGTGATGCCGCAGATGTCTGCGAGCTCCGAGAGGCTGGCATTGGGGTGGGCGAGGCGGAGTTCGCAGGCTTCGCGGATTTTCGGTGAGAGGGAGGAAAGGCTTTCTCTTTCCAAGAGCTGCTTTACCAGATGGGTCTGCCGCACGGCAGCGTCCACGGTCTTTTGGAGATTCGCGGTCTCGCAATTCACCTGGCGATTCACCCGATTTCTCATGTCCTTCACCACGCGAACGCTTTCAAAGTCCATGTAGCTTTGGGTGGCGCCGACGATTTGCAGGAAATCCGACACGTCGTCGCCGTCTTTGATATAGACGATATAGTCGCTCTTGCGATCCGTCAGGCGGGCATTGAGGCGGAAGCTTTTCATGACCTTCACAATTTCTTCTGCGAAATGGGAGGACTGGGTCACCATTTCCAGGTGATAATCGCTCTGGGGCCGGCTCACAGAGCCGCCGCCAAGGAACGCCCCGGCCAAGTAGGCCTGCCGCTCTTCCTCGGTGGTCATCTTCTCCATGTCGTCAGCACCGGCCAAGGGAGAGAGGCCCATGGTGTCCAGGAAATCCAGTCCTTCGGTAGAGGGCTGTACCATCAAGGTATATACATTCTTCTTCCGAAGCCTTCGACCTTGGCGCACCATGGTGGAGGGCATGAAGCCGAAATCTTTTTTCAGATATACCAAAACGCGCCGAGCCACGGCGCTATTTCCAGTGGAAAATTCCAGTCCCCACTTGCCGCGGGAGCCGGTGACAAAAGAGCCGCTCATGCGAAGGAGCGCCAATAGCTCCGCCGCGCGGCTCCCCTTGTCTTCCCGAGGAAGACGGGCCAATTCGTTTTTCACTTGTTCCGTAAATGACATAGGGGACTCCTTGTTGAAAAAGGGATAGGGGATAGGGGATAAGGGATAAGGCGCGCGAACCGCAAATTAGGAGTTAGGAGTGAGGAGTGAGGAGTGAGGAGTGAGGAGTGGTGGTGCGGCGCACAAGTTAAGAAGCGCCGCGAGTTTTGTAAGTCAACGCGTTTTCCCACTTCCTCATAGCTTTGAGCAGGGAGCTTGAAACACTATGTTACTCTGGCCCTATGCGAGTAGCCCCTTGGAGAAGGGGCGCGCGTTAGCGGGGGATGGAATGCGCCGTAGGCGCATGCTCAGCAGTAGCGGAAAGCAGGCTAATGTTCGCTAAGAGTTTTGTATGATACCGTTAGTGCAGATTGTGCCTCTTACGAGGCACTCCATCCCGCCCTATTGGGCGGCCCCTTCTCCAAGGGGCGACTTGCTTAGGGCTAGCTAAACGCATCGAGAATAACGCTTGCAATGGAGCGCCATACCGTTTCATCTCAAATCAATGGGGCGCGCCCCTGGGGACTAAGCTATGAGAAAGCAAGTATGCGGATTTATATTTCAAAACTCCGCGCCGCTTTATGAATTGTGCGGCGCACCTCCACTCCTCACTCCTCACCCCTCACTTTCATCGATTACTTTCCCCTGCATGATCAGTGTCCTCTCCTGAGATAGTCCTCCAGCGCCTCAGGGGAGATTTTGGCGCCGAGGAGGCTGTGGATCTGGACGATCTCGTCGGCCAGGACGCGGGTGTCTTGGGCGGCGTCTTTGGCAGCGCCTAAGAGGTCGGCTTCGATGAGCTGGGCGCCTAATTTTTCTACTTTATTCCGATCGATCTTCACGGGAGCGGCGCCGGCTTTCGCGTATTTCTCCACGACTTCCGGCCGGGGGATGGCGTTGTTGGCCAAGACGAAATCGATAACGCCGCCGCCGATGTGGTCTTGCAGAGCTTTCAGGTGATCCGCCACGGTGTAGCCGGTGGTCTCGCCGGGCTGGGTCATCACATTGCACACATAGATGACCGGCGCGGAGCTGGCGCGGATGGCCTGGAGAATTTCCGGTACCAAGAGATTCGGCAGCACGCTGGTGTAGAGGCTCCCGGGTCCCAAGGTGATGAGGTCAGCGTTCTTGATGGCTTCCAAAGCGCCGCCCACGGCGATGGGGTTCTTCGGGATGGTGGACATGTGGACGATGCGGGCTTCCTTGCCGGAGCTTTCTTGGTAGGCGGAAATCTCGGATTCCCCTTCTACCAGCTCTCCGTCAGACATTTTCGCGCGAAGCCGCACCTTTTCGCCGGTGGCCGGCATGACCTGGCCGCGGATGTTCAGGACTTTGCTGGCCGCTTCCAAAGCATTTTGCGGATTTCCGAATTCTTTGATGAGGGCCGCAAGAAATAGATTTCCCAAGCTGTGGCCCGAGAGCTCGCCTTCGCCGCCGAAGCGATATTGGAAGAGCTGCTCCAAGACCGTTTCCTTATCTGCCAAAGCCACCAGGCAATTTCGAAGATCCCCGGGGGCGATGATGCCCATTTCCTCACGCAGCCGCCCCGAGGAGCCGCCGTCGTCGGCTACCGTCACGATGGCGGTGATGTTGGAGGTTTTATTTTTGAGGCCGCGGAGAAGCATAGAGAGTCCATGGCCGCCGCCAATGGAAACCACATTCATGCCGCGGGATAGTTCCATGCGGGAAATGATGCTCTTCGACACTTCTTCCTGCCCCGGCGCCATGATGGCGAAGAATCGTTTCACCAGCCGCCGGATGGCCATGCCCATGAGCCACAGGGCAAGGATGACCATCAAAGTCCCGCAGACCGCCAGGAAGGTGTAGCTGTAGCTGCCGGTCATTTGGAAGGCGAAGCGGAGGATTTCCTCTTCTAAGATGCCGAAAATTTGGTAATTCAAAATCAGCGTAGCGCCAAAGACCAGAAGCAGGATACCGAAGGAAAAGAGCAGGAGCCAGCGCTTCACGCCCAGCCCCGGATAGAGCCATTGAAGGAAATGTTTCATGGCTCCTCCTCCATGATGTCATTGGCATCATGCTCCACCGGATTGCGATGGAGGTCTCGGTGCTCGATATTTACGTGGCCCAGCTTCTTATTTAAATAGTGGCCCAGCTTCTCCGTCACGAAGACCGAGCGATGCATGCCGCCGGTGCAACCGACAGCGATGGTGAATTGGGTCTTGCCCACCGATTTAAATTGAGACGCCATGAAGCCCATGAAATCAAAAAGTTTTTCTAAAAATTCCGTAGTCACCGGCGCCGCCTGGATATAGTCGGCCACTTCCTTGACACGGCCGGTGGAGTGCTTGTACTCCGGCACATAGAAAGGATTCGGCAGGAAACGGACGTCGATCACCATATCTGCATCGATGGGGATGCCGTACTTGAAGCCAAAGGAAAAGACAGTGATCTGCATTTCCTTATTTTCCTCATTGCCGCTGAAACGGCTCACCATGTACTCCTTCAGGTCCGAGGTCTTCATGGTGGTGGTGTCGATGATCATATCCGCCTGGGCCCTTACGCCGGCCAGGATGCTGCGCTCTTGGGCGATGCCCTCCTGGATGCGGGTATTCTTTGCCAAAGGATGCTGCCTTCGAGTCTCCATGTAGCGGCGCACCAAGGCTTCGTCGGAGGCTTCGAGAAATACCACTTCGTGCGGAATCCCGCGCTTGTCCAATTCGTCAAGCGCCTGGGGCAGCGCATCGAAGAAAGAGCCGCCGCGAATGTCCGTCACCACCGCCACGTGGCGGGTGCTGGACGTGCTCTTCCAGCAGAGATCCGCAAAGCGCACAATCAAAACCGGAGGCAGGTTGTCTACGCAGTAATACCCCATGTCCTCCAGCTTCTGCATGAAATTCGTCTTCCCGGCACCGCTCATGCCGGTGATGATTACAAAACGAAAGGTGTCTTCTTTCATGGTTGTTCCTTTCTGTACTATAGGAGGTTAGTGATCAGGGGTCAGTGATTAGTGGTCAGGCCGCGTTTAATTGCTTCCCCAATTCATACCGATTCTGCTATTGATTGAATAATCGGTAGTCAGTGCGCGTGTACCGGTGAAGAGGATTCATCGTGATTGACTCAGCAATTAAACGCAGCCTGATCACTAATCACTAATCACTAATCACTAAACCTCTAGCGTTTTATCACATACAATTCCACTGCCTTCGCCACGCCGTCTTCGTTGTTCGACGCGGTCAGGTGGGACGCGGCGGCTTTGGCGCTTTCGGAAGCGTTCGCCACGGCGAAGCCCCAGGGGGTCATGGAAAGCATGGAGACATCATTATTTCCATTGCCGAAGGTCATGATTTCATGGAGCTCGATGCCCCACTCTTCGGCGAGCGCCGCCACGGCTTTGCCTTTGGAGCACTCTTTGCTATTCATTTCAAAGAAGAAAGGCTTCGACTTCACCTGATTCACCTGGGCGCTGTATTTTTCTCTCAAGAAGCTTTCGATGGCCTTCATCTTTTCGCTATCGTATTCGCAAATCAAAATTTTCGTCGGCGCTTTGGCGGGGTGGTAGAAATCCTCGCCTGCCTCGTGGGCCGTGACGCCGCACTGGCGCTCGTAGTCGTCGGTGCGAGAGTCCCGCTTGGCCACATACATTTCATCATCTATATAAGTGTGTGCATACCAGCCATGCTCTTTGATGGTGGCCAGGATGTCCTCAGCCACCTCCTTCTCGATGCGCACGTCCCGAAGGAGCCGCCCGCTCTCGCAAAGGCCGGTAAGGGACCCGGTGTAGCAAATCACCGGCACGTCGCCAAGGCCGATGGCCTTTCCCCAAGGGCGGGCAGCGCGGAACATGCGGCCCGTGGCGATAACGATCTTCACGCCCTTCTCCATCGCCTTCCTCAAAATTTCCTTCGTGTAGTCGGAAATAGAAATATCATCTCGCAGCAATGTATCATCGAGGTCAATGGCAATCATTTTGATAGCGTCCATGGTTGGTCTCCTTTTGGTTTTTATGTATGTCTCATTATAGCACATAGCGGTCAAGGAACAGGGATAGAGGTTTAGTAATTAGTGATTAGTGATCAGTGATTAGTACGTGCTTGCTTTCGTATCAATTAGATTTTCATACCGTTATTGCGCGAAAATCCGTTTAGCGATAGTAACACAAATGTAAACTTGACTTGAAAGTCAGACGCGTACTGATCACTGATCACTGACCACTAATCACTAAACCTCCGCAGCTATCAAAGATAAGAAAGAGGGCCGCTCCCTGCGGCCCTTTTCCCTACTTCGTATTCACTTCTGTAAAGGCTCCATTCTCTACCTTCAGGAGTACCAGGTCTACCACCGGGTCTCGTTTCGCGTCGAAGGTGAGGTCGCCGCAGACGCCGTGGAAGTCTTTGATTTCCGCCATGGCGTCACGAATCTTTTTGTGGTCCGTAGTGGTGCCGGCCTTCTTCATGGCTTCCATGGCGATGTACACGCCGTCATAGGCACCGGCGGAGAACTGGTCCGGTGCGTGGCCGTATTTCTTCGTGAAATTTTCCACGAAGGCTTTGGTGCGCTCGCTGTTCTTGTTCGCGGACCACATAGCGGAGGCATACACATTGTCCGCAGCGGCACCGGCCTGCTCCATGAGGCGGGGCGATACGAAACCATTGTCCCCGAGGACCGGCTGATTCATTCCCATTTCTCTCATCTTGCGAAGAATCAGCGCGCCTTCCTGGTAGTAGCCGGCGATGATGACGCAGTCCGGTTTCATGTCGTGGATCTTCGTCACCTGGGCCGCGAAGTCGTGGTCGCCGTCAGCGAAAGTTTCAGTGGCCAAGATTTCTACGCCCTCCTCCTTGAGCGCGCGCTCAAAGACATGGTACGCCGATACCTGGTGCTCGTTGTTGTTCGAATACAAGATGACGCAATTTTTATAACCCAAGAGCTTGTGGGTCTTCTTTACGGTCTGGGGAATGTTCGAAGACTCGGGGCTGGCATTGCGGAAAATATAATCGCCGATGTCCGTGATGCCCTCCGCCGTCACCGCGGTGCCCAGGGTGGGCATCTGGGCCTTCTGGAGAATCGGGCCCGCCGATTTCATTTCGCCCGAGAGCGTCGGCCCGATGACGATGGACGCTTTGCTATTGATCAGCTTCTGCGCCGCGCTGATGGCCTGCTGGGTGGAGCCCTTGGTGTCGATGGTCTCCAGGTCGATGGGGAAATCGCCCTTCGCATTGATTTCCTCGATGGCCAGCATGGTGCCCTCCTGCTGCCCCAAGCCGTAAGCCGCTGCACCGCCGGAGAGGGCCGCGATGAACCCGATCTTCGCCGCGCCCGGAGCACCGGAGGAAACGGAAGACTTCGAGCCGCTGCCGCCGCAGCCGGTAAGGCCGATGGCCATAGAGGAAATCAGTGCTGCCATGCCGATGGATTTGATGAGTTTTCTTGTATTCATGATGTGCCTCCTGAAGGTGAGGCGGAGCCTTTACGTCCGCCTAATGTATTGTTTTCGTTTCGTTTTTCTGTGCGCCGTGGTGAAAGAAATAGAATGTCCCAAGCCCGGGACTCGATGACCTGTCAAAAATGTAAGCATGATATTCTCCTTTATTGGTTAATTCCAGGGGCAAGCCCCGGTGATGTGGAATGAAACAGTATGTCGCGACATTGCAAGCATTGTTCTTGAAGCGTCTATCTAGCCCTAAGTAAGTCGCCCCTTGGAGAAGGGGCCGCCCAATAGGGCGGGATGGAGTGCCTCGTAAGAGGCACAACCAGCACTAGCGGAATCATGCAGAACTCCAAGCAAATATTAGCATGCTTTGGGCTATTGCTGAGTATGCGCCTTCGGCGCATTTCTATCCGGCGCTATCGCGCGACCCTTCTCCAAGGGTCTACTCACGT
>CAVEMF010000076.1:0-7925 GCA_963616715.1 Ruminococcus bromii
AGCCAACCCCCGCCCTTCGGGCCCTCCCCCTTCCAGAGGAAGAGGGTAAAAGCAGTGGGCTTCGCCCTTATATATGCGCCGCTTTATAATTTGATGCGGCGTACCACCCCTTGCCCCTCGCCCCTTGAACCCTGAACCTATCCCTTATGGTATTCCTGTAGCATCGCTACTTGCATTCATATTTCCATCTATTTACGAAAGGAAGCGTACACAATGAAATCTATTTACAAAAAAGGTGCCCTCATGGCAGCAGCAGCACTCATGGCATTTGGTCTGGCAGGTTGCGGCGGCGACTCCGGCAGCAATAATGCATCCAAAGGACCGAAGGAAACCCTGACCGTAGGTGTTACCAACTTTGCAGATAGCTTGGAACCGACTGACAACTACTTCGGCTGGCAGGTAATGCGTTACGGCATCGGCGAATGTCTGGTTCACTTCGATGACAAGATGAACTCTGAACCATGGATCGCTGAAAGCTGGAAAGTCGCTGACGACAAGATGTCCTGGACCTTCAAGATCAGAGACATTAAATTCTCCAACGGCACCCCGGTTACCGGCGAAGCTGTCAAGAAATCCATTGAACGTACTTTCGCAAAAGCTCCGCGTGCAAAGGCTATGTTCGAACTGGACCACATCACTGCTGATGGCCAGAATGTCACCATCTACACCAAGAAACCGATCGCTACCCTCCCGGGCATGCTCGGCGACCCGCTCTTCATCATCGTGGATGTAGACTCCGATGGCAAAGTAGACTTCGCTAAACAGGGCCCTGTCTGCACCGGTCCATACATGGTTAAATCCTTCTCCAAAGCAAAGACCGAGCTGGATGCAAACCCGCACTACTATGATCCGGTACCGTTCAAACACACCATCGTTAACACCATCGACGATCCGAACACCCGCGCTATGGCTCTGCAGAAAGGTGAAATCGACGTCGCTGTCAACGTAGCACCTGGCGATATGCAGCTCTTCTCTGATACCTCCAAGTTCACCACTTCCACCATTTCCTCTATCCGCGACGTACTGGCACGCCTCTCCGTCAAAGAAGGCAAACCGATGGCTGATAAGAGAGTCCGTCAGGCACTGCTGCAGTCCCTGGACCGCGACACCTACTGCAAGGTCCTCCTGAAAGACACCTTCACCCCAGGCGGCCCGCTCCTTCCGCCGTCTGTAGACTTCGGCTTCGATGAACTGAACAAATCCTATCCGGATAAGACCAACGTTGAAAACGCTAAGAAACTCCTGGAAGAAGCAGGCTGGAAAGATACCGATGGCGATGGCTATGTAGATAAAGACGGCAAGCCGCTGGAACTGGACTTCATCTTCTACTCCGGCCGTGCAGAACTCCCGCTCTTCGCAGAAGCTACCCAGTCTGATGCTAAGAAAGTCGGCATCAAGATCAATCTGAAGAACGTTGACTACAACGTACTCGACGGCATCGGCACCCGCGGCGAATACGACCTCCTGATTTCCAATGTCCTCGCAGAACAGGCAGGCGATCCGGAAGTATTCGTAAACATGTACTGGAAGACCAACGTAGACGGCTCCAACCCGCAGAACGGCTCCGGCTACTCCAACCCGGAATACGATGCACTCTCTGACCAGCTGGCTTCCGAATTCGACCCGGCTAAACGTAGAGACATCATCATTAAGATGCAGAAGATCATCCAGGATGACGCAGCTACCCTCGTATTCGGCTACCCACAGACCAATATGATTTCCAACAAGTCCGTAGAACACGCAGACATCAAACCGTGCGACTACTACTGGATCACCAAATCCATCAGCCCGGCAAAATAAGCGTGAAAGCATACTGCTTGAGTGACAAATAGTATGCAAAAGTTTTTCTAAATGGGTTCATGGTTCAGGGGGCGGGGTTCAAGGGGTGGTACGCCGCATCAAATTAAAAAGCGGCGTGAATTTGAAAACAAGAAAATGCGAGTCGACTTTTCAAACTTGCGGCGCTTCCTGATTTGTGCGCCGCACCTCCCCCTGACCCCTGCCCCTCGACCCTTGCCCCTTTTGATCGCAAGCGGCTTTCATTCCAAATCAATGGGGCGCGCCCCTGGGGACTAAGCTTGAAAACATAGACAATCAGACGTGAAACAATTAGATGTGAGAGATTAGACGTCAGTCGATAGCCACTCTTACGTCTAATGTCTTCCGTCTCCCGTCTTCCCTGAATAAACGCTTCAGGAATAACGCTTACACTGATACGCCATACGTTTCACTCGGGCGCGCCCCTGGGGACTAAGCAGGGCAGTATTTGTGCGCCGCACCTCCCCTTGACCCCTTACCCCACGACCCTTGCCCCTTTTGCTCGCAATCGGCTTTCATCCCAAATTGATGGCGCACGCCCCTGGGGACTAAGCTTGTATAAGCGGCGCTTATAACTCAATATACAAGATTTCATTGTAATATAGAAGAAAATCGAATATAATGGAAGAAGCATTTAATTGTATACGTCAAAAGACGCATACGGGTTACAATATAGTATGAGGTGATCGAATGAGTGAATTACTTCGCGTGGAGAATCTCCACGTATCAGTAGGCGGGAAAGAGCTCCTTCACGGCATTAACCTCACCGTGAATCAGGGAGAAGTCCATGTCATCATGGGTGTCAACGGGGCAGGCAAGTCGACGCTGCTTCACGCCATCATGGGAAACCCGGTCTACGAAATTACTGAGGGGCATATATATTTCGAAGGAGAGGACATCACTACTCTTTCGGTAGATAAGAGAGCGAAGCTGGGGATTTTCTTATCCTTCCAGAATCCGATTTCCGTAGCCGGCATTACCACGGAAAATTTCATCCGCACGGCGAAGGCTACCATTTCCGGCAAGCAGCAGCGTCTATTTCCTTTCAAGCGGCTTATGAAAGCACGCATGGAGGATTTGGCTATGAATCCGTCCTACGCCGACCGCTATCTGAATGATGGCTTCTCCGGCGGCGAACGAAAGAAGAGCGAGATCCTGCAGATGCGTATCCTGGATCCAAAGCTGGCTATGCTCGATGAGACCGATTCGGGGCTCGACGTGGATGCGGTCCGCATTGTATCCCAGAATATTTCCGACTATCACAATGAAGGAAATGGGATCCTCATCATCACCCATCTGAATCAGATCCTGAAATTTATCACCCCGGAATTCGTGCATGTCTTAATCGATGGCCATATCGTGAAGGAAGGCGGGCCGGAGCTGGTGGATGAGATCGAGACCAATGGTTTCGATGCATACCGCAGCGAGGTGTGACCATGGCTGAGGAAAAAGTGAAAAGCCAGGTGGAGGATATCAACCGCAGCGTCTATGACATCAAGGACGAGGTGGAATTCTCTTACAAGGCAGAAACCGGTCTCACGGAGGAAATCATCCGTGAGATTTCCGCTAAAAAGGAGGAGCCGGAATGGATGCTCGAGAAGCGTCTGAAGGCTCTTGCGATTTATAATTCTCTGGACTTCCCGCCATGGGGCCCGGATATTTCTGAGCTCGATATGACGCACATCGATACCTATGTGCGGCCGAAGACGGACATGAAGGCCAGCTGGGAGGATTTGCCGGAAAATATCCGCGACACCTTTGACCGCTTGGGGATTCCTGAGGCGGAGAAGAAATCTCTAGCCGGCGTGGGCGCTCAGTACGACTCCGAAGTGGTGTATCACAATGTGCAGAAGGAGCTTGAAGAGCAGGGCGTCATTTATGTGGATTTTGAGACCGCAGTGAAAGAATATCCCGAGCTCATCAAGCCGTATTTTGGGAAACTCATCACCCCGAATTATCATAAATTTGCGGCGCTTCATTACGCCGTATGGTCCGGCGGGTCGTTCGTTTATGTGCCCAAGGGCGTGAAGGTGCGGATGCCTCTCCAGAGTTATTTCCGCCTCAATGCGCCGGGGGCTGGGCAGTTCGAGCACACGCTCATCATCGTAGAAGAAGGGGCGGACTGTCACTTCATCGAAGGTTGCTCGGCGCCTCGCTACAATGTGGCGAACCTCCACGCCGGGGCGGTAGAACTTTTCGTAAAGAAAGGCGCCACCCTCCGCTACTCGACCATTGAAAACTGGTCGAAGAATATGTACAACCTAAATACCAAGAAGTCCCTCATCGAGGAAGATGGTCACATGATCTGGGTGTCCGGTTCTTTCGGCTCCCATACCTCCTGCCTATACCCCGATACGGTGCTGAAAGGCGACCGGTCCACTTGCGAATTCACCGGCATCACGTTTGCCGGCAAGGGCCAGTACTTAGATACCGGCTCCAAAGTGGAATGCCTTGGGAAAAACACGTCCATGACCATCAATTCCAAGTCTATTTCCAAAGCCGGCGGCACGGCGATTTACCGCGGCGTGGTCTACATCGGCCCGAAGGCCACCGGTGCGAAGGGCTCCATCAGTTGCGAATCTTTGATGCTGGACAATGAGTCTCGCTCCGACACCATCCCGGACATCATCATCGAGAATGATGACATCGATCTGGGCCATGAAGCGAAGATCGGCCGTATCCCGGATGAGGATATTTACTATCTCATGAGCCGCGGCCTGTCGGAGGAAGACGCGAAGGCCATGCTGGTCCGCGGATTTGCGGAACCGATTTCCAAAGCGCTCCCACTGGAGTACGCTGTGGAAATGAACCGTCTCATCGATTTGGAATTTGAAGGCGCTATCGGATAAGGAGGGCACTATGGAAGAAATCAGAGTCAACCGTCTGCCGCTTCTTACCTACCGGTATTTGCATACCAATGATACGCCGGTGCTTTTTGAGGCGCCCAAGGTAATCGGAGCCATCACCTTCTCGGATATGACCTATGTGAAAGAAGGTGGCGAGCTCCCGGAAACGTTTGACGGCGCATCGAAGGAAACCGTAGAAGCAGTAAAGAGCGGCGACCATTACGAAATTCGCATCCCCGAAGGGACTGCGGCAAAGCTCATCATCACCATGGCGGCTAGCAAGGCGCAGCCGGATATGGCAGGGCAATTTGTATTTACTATAGAAAAAGACGCATCCCTCACCTTGGTGTGGAAG
This sequence comes from Ruminococcus bromii, assembly GCA_963616715.1. Taxonomy (GTDB): domain Bacteria; phylum Bacillota; class Negativicutes; order Veillonellales; family Dialisteraceae; genus Dialister. The sequence continues at coordinate 5,020 of CAVEMF010000076.1, forward strand.
CTCGAAGGCGAAACCGAGAAGGGCACTTGCCTCTTGGCGGCTTACTATGACCTCAAAGAGGGGGCCAAACTCAAAGTGTCTCGCCTCGAAAGTGGGCTCTCCGGCGTCACACTATATGACCAGAGACATGTGGAATTGGGTGAGAAGGCGGAAGCCGATTTCTCGGCGGCGGAATTGGGCGGTGAGAAGGTGTTCGTCCATAGCTACGGACGCCTCACCGGCCGCGAATCCGCAATGAAAGAGAGAGCGATCTACGCAGCCAAAGGAAAGCAGCACTTGGATCTTTTCTACCACATCGACCACGTAGGCGAGAAGACAAATGCGGAAATCGACGTGAAGGGCGCGTTGTCCGATGAATCGAAAAAGATTTTCCGCGGTACCTTGGATTTCAAGCGTGGCTGCAAAGGCTCCGTAGGCGACGAAGGGGACTACGCCATCCAGCTGGACCCGAAGACGAAGAATATTTCTCTGCCCCTCCTCCTTTGTACGGAGGACGATGTGCAGGGAAATCACGCATCCAGCGCCGGACAGCTTGATGGAAATACGATCTACTTCCTCATGAGCCGCGGCTTCTCCCTGGAAGAAGCCCGCCGCATGGTAGTGGAAGCCCTCATCCGCCCCATCATCGACGACATGGATGAAAGCATCCGGGATGTTGTGCTCGGGGCTGTGAGAGAGAAGCTGGATACCTAGATGTGTTTGGCATTGACGGGTTAGTGATTAGTGATCAGTGATCAGTGGTCAGGGCGCATTTCACCGATATCCCACCCCCTTCCTTTGGAAGGGGGATCAAGGGGGTTGGCTTGTAAGCAGGAAAATGCGTACTAATCACTGATCACTAAACAACTAAATGACTAAATCACCAACGCTTAGTTAGGAGATATTATGAATAGCGAACTGATTAGGAAAGATTTTCCTATCTTACATACAAAAATGGCAGGCCGCGAGATCATTTATTTTGATAACGCTGCTACCACCCAAAGGCCGCTTCCGGTCGTGAATGCGGTGACTGACTATGTGCTCCATGAAAATGGGAATCCCCACAGAGGAGCGCATCTTTTCGCGATTTCTGCATCGGAAGCCTATGACACTTCGAAGGAAGTGGTGAAGGACTTCATCCATGCCAAGAGCGAAAGAGAAATCATTTACACCAGAAATACCAGCGAGTCTTTGAATATCATCGCCCGCTCTTACGGGGAAACCCACCTCAAAGAAGGCGACCACATCCTCATCACCATCGCGGAGCATCACTCAAACCTGGTGACCTGGCAGCGCGTAGCCGCCAAGACCGGCGCTGTCTTAGACTACATCTATGTAGACAAAGAAACAGGGCACTTCCCGGAAGAAGAGCTTGCGAAAATCGATGACCCAAAAGTGAAAATTTTCGCTTTCGCCCAGGTATCCAATGTGCTGGGCATTGACTTTGACCCGAAGCCATTGATTGAGCGTGCTCACGCGCATGGCGCTATCGTCGTTTTGGACGGCGCCCAGTCTACGCCCCACAAGAAAGTGGACGTGCAGGACTTGGATTGTGATTTCTTTGCTTTTTCGGGACACAAAATGTGCTCCATGGGCGGCATCGGCGTACTCTATGGCAAAGAAGAACTTTTGGAAGACATGGAACCATTCCTCATGGGCGGCGACATGATCGAAGACGTCCATGAGCAGGAAACCACCTACGCGGAATTGCCGGCGAAATTTGAAGCAGGTACCCAGTACGTAGAAGGCGCTGTGGGTCTTGTGGCTGCTATCAAATATATCCAGGCCATCGGTTTCGATGAAATCAAAGCCCAGGAAAAGAAATTGGTAGCGCGATGCCTCGAAGGGATGCAGAAGCTGCCATTCATCCACATCATCGGACCTACCAATCCGGAAGAAAAAGAAGGCCTCGTGGCTTTCGAAGTGGAAGGTGTCCATCCGCACGACGTAGCACAGATCCTCTCGGCCGAAGGTATTTGCATCCGCACCGGTCACCACTGCGCCCAGCCTTTGCATATCTACCTGGGCATCAATGCCTCTTGTCGCGCCAGCTTCTATTTCTACAACACAGAAGAAGAAGTGGATTATTTCTTGGAAAAACTCAAAGGCGTGCGGAAAGTCATGGGGTACGATGACTGATGGAACTGAAACAACTGTACACCGACCTGATCCTGGAATATAACAAGGACAAGAGCAATAAAAGAAAACTGGAATGCCCCACGGTCCACGAGCATGGCCACAATCCGAGCTGCGGCGATGATATCGACATCGAAGTGAAAATCGAAAACGGCATCATCAAAGACCTGGCATACACCGGCACCGGCTGTGCCATCAGCCAGGCCTCCACGGCCATGATGGCCGAGCTCCTTCAAGAGCGCACCGTGGAAGACGCTCTCCGCTTGTGCCGCCTCTTCCTGGATATGATTCGCGGCAAAGTGACCGACGAAGAAATCCTGGAAGAATTGGAAGCCGCCATCACGCTGAAAGACATCTCCAAGATGCCCGTCCGTGTGAAATGCGCGACATTGGGCTGGCATACCCTGGAAATGGCACTGGAAAAGATTACCAAAGAATTGGAGAAATAAATTTACAAAAGAGCTGCTGAAATTTCGTTTCAGCGGCTCTTTTATTTAGTGGTCGGTAATCGGTAGTCGGTAGTCGGGGCGCGCTTGACTGCTATCTCATAGCGAGGAGCTTTGAGCTGGGAGCTTGGAGCTTGGAGCTCTGATAGAGAGAGTTGGCGTGTGACTACGCTATCAGAAATGGCTAATCATAAGTCTAACATTCGACTGGCTGCTGGTTCTTCTCCTTTTCTTTTGGTGTCTCGTGGGGCGGGCTTACAAGATCCAAGCTCCTAGCTCCTAGCTATGACGAAGCAGTCAAATGCGCGGGGGCTACCGACTACCGACCACCGACTACTCATAAGC